>JAWOIM010000066.1:0-4432 GCA_046484685.1 Chloroflexota bacterium
CCACGCGCAGCCTCTGGCACCAACTGCGTCGGCCGCTCTGGTGGCTGCGGCTGCTGGGGTTGGTGGATAGAAAGAAACAATAGCCTGCCACCCTGTTTGCGGGGGCAAACTGGAAAGTTCGCCCTATATTTTTGAAGGAGACACACCACCATAAATGAAAAGGACGGACGACCGACGACGGATGACGGATAGCGCCCTTCCGTCTTCGGTCTTTCGTCTTCCGTCCTATTTTCGAAGGAGTCGTTTATTATGTTAGCCCTTGCCTTAGCCCTTCAAACCGTTCCCCCTGACCCTTCCCCACCCCCTTGCCGGCCGCTGATTAAAATCAACCGCTGGCTAAATCAAATGCTGGTGGAAAAAAGCAGCCATTTCAATTTTCAACTGGCCGGCACCGGCTCGGCCGACTTTACCGCTGAAACGTTAACCTTGACACTGGCCCCCACGGCCGAGGCCGGCTACCTGACCGCCCGCATTCACGAAGTAGACCTTTCCCTTACCGGAAAAGAAAGAGACGCCCAAAAATGTTGGAACCCGGCCGCCAGTTTGGTAGAGATTGAATACCGGATCAAATGGGATACGGCCGAATTCAATCCCGCCTTGACCGAAAGTGCCTATCTGGTCAATGCTCCTGAAACGATGGCCGATCCCTGGACGGTGGCCGGTATTGTGCGCTCTCCCTTAACGCAAGGCTACAGCGTTGTTGTTGGTCAAAATGTTGTCCTTACTGCGGCCGGTCTACAAGGCTTTTTTTCAATTGAACCCTTAGCCCAAATCGATCCCACGCAGTGGCATGATGTATCACTGTGCCTGACCGGAAACCAGGCAGACATTGTCGTTCAACAGGGGGCAATTAGGGTGGAAGTTAACAAAGAAGCACCGGAACCCTTTGCCCCGCTGGCCATGGCTTTTTCCATCGACAATGAAGGCGTTCCGGGGCAAATCACGCCTCCATCTGCGGGTAGTCGTTTGCATATAGATTATTATCATGCTCGCTCTCATCCGGCAGCATGATCTCCTCTTTTCTGCCCACAAATGTAGCCCCATCTGGGGCCCCAGATGGGGCCACGGCCCCTTGCCGGCCGCAGTAAGCCTGATAGGCGCAGTAGGCACAGCGGGACCAATCCTCCGTTTTGGGCCAGAGCGTGTCGGGTAAGTCGGAGGGTTGCTGAGGGGAGACGGCCGTTTCTGTGCCCGCTTCTGTGGCCGCTGAAGCGGCCATGGCCGCCATAATCTGGGCGGCAACGGCCGTCACTTCCGCCCAATTCTGCTCATGGGCCGTCTGACTGTAGGCAATCGTGCGTGGTTGATCCGGCTCGTTCACATACCAATACGTTAACCGGACCGCCTCTGGTATCAACCGGCCGCTTTCCCCTGCTGTCTTTTCCCTACTGGCTGCCTTCCGCTCACCGAACACTGAATACTGGTCGCTAAAAAGCGCCCCGCCGCCTTCTGCCGCCAGCGCCAGGTAAAGCCGCGTCTGCCACGACTGGCGCAGTTCGGCTAACGGCTGCGGCCGGCCTGTCTTCCAATCATAAATGTGTACAGCCGGCTGTCCCGCCTCCGTTTCCCCCAGAATAACCAAATCAAACCGCCCCACCAGCAAAGGCCACTGCTCACTCAAGTCTGAAGACCGATCACTGTTTACTGAAACAAGCGGCACCGTTAAACCCACCTCCGGCAGCCGCCTGCCCGGCGGCAGGACGGGAGGATGGCTCTGAAATTGGGACCACCAGTGGCGTAAACGGCCGTTTCCCCCCAGCGCTTCCTCTACCGGCAGCCCCAGAAAATAACGCTCCAGCAGTTGGTGAAATTGATGACCCAGTGACAATGCTTCTTCCTGTTCGGCCGGCAAAGGGGGTTCCGGCCAGGGCAGCCGCGCCCGGTAGCGCAAATAAAAGCGGCGCCGGCAGGTCAAAAACGTGGTCAGCTTGCTTTGGCTAAACGTGAGTGAGTGGTCCATCAGCATACCAAATCATACCTGCGATTTTATTCCTTTGTCAAGCGTGATGGCCTGAACAAATTCAGGCTCTCCAGGATTTTGTGGGGTCGGTTCGTAGTGCGTAGTGCGCAGCCCGCTCTGGTTACGTACTACGTACTACGCACTAAATATGGGGAACTATTTCCGGCCGGCTGTCGTTCTACAGGTAACGCCATCCTGTTCAGGAGCAAGTCGCTCCACTTACCAGGTCTGAAGCCCGGCTTTTCTGTGCTAAAAGTCCGACCTCGACTGCAAAAGGAGAATGAAGCCATGAGACACAAACTTATCCCCAACGCCGTATCACTTTTTGTTCTGACAGCAGTTGCCCTGCTCCTGCTCATTAGCGGGGGCAGAGCCTCAGCTCAAACTCAGGACCAGATTGACCCCATACGCCCTGAGTCGGTCGTAATCATCCCCCAGGATGTGACTATTGCTTACCAGCGTGTTAATGTGACCATAACCAACCAGGTGGCCACCACCCACATTGACCAGTTGTTTGTCAACAACAGCGATTGGTTGGCAGAAGGCACCTACCTCTTTCCCTTACCGGAAGGGGCCACTGTTTCCCAGTTAACCATGTGGGTAGACGGTGTGTCCATTGAGGCCAGGATTTTAGAAAAAGAGGAGGCGCGATCTATCTACGACGCCATCGTGCGCCAACTGCGTGACCCGGCCCTGCTGGAGTATGTGGGCAGCAGCGCCATCCAGGCCAACGTTTTCCCTATACCGCCCCAGGACCAGCGCCGTATTGAAATTGAGTACACTCAGGTGCTTCCGGCCGACAATGGGCTGGTCCATTACCGTTTTCCCCAATCCACCCAGCTTTACACCAACAGCCCGCTGGACAGCCAGAGTATTCAGGTGCAGATTCAGGCTAATGAAGCTTTTCGTACCGTTTACTCCCCCAGCCACCGGGTGGCCATCAGCCGCGATGGGGATTTCCGGGCGCTGGTGGGTTATGAAGCGCAGCAGGTGCGGCCTGATACTGACTTTGACCTCTTTTACTCCGTTTCGCCGGAGGCCATTGGCCTGAATCTACTCACCTACCGGGAAACGGGAGAAGATGGTTTCTTTCTGCTGCTGGCCACGCCGGCCATCGACGCCGGTGAGGTAGCCGCCAAGGACGTGATTTTGGTGCTGGACACCTCGGGCAGTATGCTTGGTGAAAAGATGGACCAGACCAAAGAGGCAGCCCACTATGTGATTGACCATTTAAACCCGGAAGACCGCTTTAACATCATTGCCTTTAGCACCGATGTCCGCAGCTACCATTCCACCTTGCTGCCTGCCACCGAAGCGGGTGATTACCGCCGCTTTATTCAAAACCTGGAGGCGATAGGTGGCACCAACATCAGCCAGGCCTTGTTAGAAGCGTTGTACCAGGCGGATGCCGAACGGCCGACCACCCTCATTTTTATGACCGATGGCCTGGCCAATGCCGGCATTAGCAACACCGGCCTTTTGTTAGAGGCCGTGCAGCAGGCCGCGCCGCCCAATGTGCGCCTCTTTGCTTTTGGCGTGGGGGATGATGTTGATACGATGCTGCTGGATGGCCTGGCCGGCAATCATCGGGGTACCACCACCTATGTACGGCCGTCTGAGGCCATAGACGAAGCCATCAGCAGCTTTTATGCCAAAATTCAGGCCCCCGTGCTGACCGACATCAGCCTTGACTTTGAGGGAGTAGTCGCCGAGCAGTTATATCCCCAAACGCTGCCCGACCTGTTTGCCGGCTCTCAATTGGTGCTGGTCGGACGTTACCGTGAGGGAGGACCGGCGACCATCAGGCTGCGAGGAACGGTAAACGGCCGTGAGCAAGCCTTTACCTACGACGACCAATTCTTCCGCCACAGTGGGGGGGATACCTTCATTCCACGCTTGTGGGCCACCCGCGCTGTTGGCCAGATGCTGACCCAGATGCGTCTGCACGGCGAGGACCAGGAATTGGTGCAAAGTGTGGTAGACCTCAGCATTCGCTATGGCATTATCACCCCCTACACCAGCTACCTCATTGAAGAAGACGACATCTTTAGCCAGACGGCTCGGCAGACGATTGTGCAAAATGAAGTGGCCGACAGAGAAATGAGCCAGGCCCCGGTAAGCGGCCGTTTGGCTGTTGAAGAAGCGGTGACAGAGGGAGAAATGGCAGACGCTGAGGCCCCGGCCCCCATGGTTACGGCCATTGTTGACAGCGATGGCCGCACTACTGCTGTAGAGGAAGTGGTGCAGGTAGTGGGTGGCAAGACGTTTGTCTGGCGTAACGGCCGTTGGGTAGATACCGTCTACCAGCCGGAAACCCACCTCGTTGAGCCAATAGCTTTTGCTGCTGATGCCTACTTTGAGTTGGTAACGGCCGTGCCCCAGCTAGGCCCCTACCTGGCGCTGGGCCAAAATATTTTGGTTGTGCATGAAGAAACGGCCTACGAAATAACCGGCTCTCCTACAGACACCGGC
>JAWOIM010000241.1:0-6408 GCA_046484685.1 Chloroflexota bacterium
AATATCGCCCTCAGCCCGCGCCAGCCCGGCAGCAGTATTAAACACGTGACCTATGCCGCCGCTCTGGCGCGGGCTGAGAGCGATATTGACCTGTCCGTCGATATTTTCGTTGAAATAGTCGAGACTACCCACCATAGCCAGAATCTCACCTGTGCCCGGTTTGAAAATAACAACGGAACCGTTGGTCACACGATGGTTGGCAGCCCGGGCGATGACTTGTTGGCGAGCGGCCGTTTCGGCCATTTTGTGCATGCTTAGGTCCAGGCTGGTGGTCACCTGCCAGCCGCCGCGTATCAGCGCGTCGGGACCATAACGCTGCTCTAACTCTTGCTGCACATAGAGGACAAAATGGGGCGCTTCCAGCACGCGCCGGCTGGTGTCTGTCACTTCCACCATGCGTGGCACCAGGGTCAACGGGGCGCCTTTGGCCACCTCAGCGTCAATATAGTCGATAAAGCCGTTGGCCAGCATCAGGTCCACAATATGGGCCTGCCGCGCTTTGGCGCCTTCAAAATTGAGGTAGGGGTTCAGTTGAATGGGAGATTGGGGCAGACCGGCCAGGAAAGTGGCTTCGGCCAGGTTGAGATTGGCCGCTTCTTTACCAAAGTAGGTTTGAGCGGCGGCTTCGATGCCGTAGGCCAGGTTGCCGTAATAGATTTCGTTGAGGTACATCTCCATGATTTCATGCTTGCTGCGCTTTTGGGTAAAGACGAGCGCCAGAAAGATTTCATGGAGTTTGCGCTGGTAGCTAACGGCCGTTCGCTGCTCATAGTCAAACACGATATGGCGCACCAACTGCTGGGTAATGGTGCTGGCTCCCACCGGTCGCTCGCCGGTACGCCGGTAGTTATACACGCCGGCAGCGACAATCGCCGCCGGGTTAATACCGGGATTGGTCCAGAAAGAGCTGTCTTCGGCTGAAACGGTGGCATTGATAACAGCGGTGGGCAGTTCTCCGTAGGCCAGCCAGCGCCGCTTTTCGACGGTGGTCAGTTCAAAGAGGAGTTCGCCGTTACGGTCATAAAAGCGTGGCGTACCCCCCAGCCCGGTTCCTCGGTAGGCCACCATCTGCTCAACGGCTCCCGACAGCTCCTGGCTCAGATAGAAGTAGCCGCCAATGAGGACAACCCCACCCAACAGAAAAGCCAGCAGACCCAACTGGGCCGCCAGCGTCAGCAGCCGCAGACAGCCGTGGGGCTTCTGGGGGGAAGACGGCCGTTTCTGTGACGGCTTCTCTTCCTGTTTTTGATAAGCCTTCAAATATTTAAATTCGTAATCGCCCATACCCTATATAGTAAACATCCCCGCCAAATGGTCAAGGGTATTGGTGTCTGCTTATTCATAACGCAGGGCCTCAATCGGATTCAAGCGGGCGGCGCGGACGGCGGGGTAGACGCCAAAAAGGAGGCCGATTGTGGCTGAGAGGAAGATGGCCCCGAAAACGGCCGTCCAATCGACCGTCGGCTGCAAACTGTCTGACAGGGCCGAAATCGTCTGTGCCCCGCCGATGCCCAGCAGCAGTCCCAGCAGGCCGCCTACCAGAGAAAGCAGCATCGCTTCAATCAGGAATTGGCCCAAAATATCCCGTCGCTTGGCACCAACCGCCTTCCGCAAACCAATCTCCCGCGTCCGCTCGGTGACGCTGACCAGCATGATATTCATAATGCCAATGCCCCCTACCAGCAGCGAAATGCCGGCAATCACCCCCAAAAAGAGAGTCAGGACGCCCGTCACCTGGCCAAAAGCGCTGACCAGCTCCTGCTGGCTCAACACCGTAAAATCATCTTCTTCGCTGAACGTCAGGCCATGTTCTTCACGCAGCGCCAGTTGAATCTGGCCCATGGCTGCCTCCTGGCGTGACTCGTCGATGACCTGCGCATAGATCATATCCACGCGCAGCTTGCCATCGGTCCGTCGTGCCGGGAAGAGACGCAGTTGGGCGGTTGACAGGGGAACCAGGACCACATTATCCTGATCGTTGAAGCCGGACCCCCCTTTTTCTTCCAGCAGGCCGATAATGCGGAAGCTAACATTGTTGATACGAATGGCGGCCCCCAATGGCTGTTCGCCGTCAGGGAATAACTCTCGATAAACGGTCTGGCCGATCACGGCTACCCGCGTTCCGGCGGCCACATCTTGCTCATTGAAAAAACTGCCCTCTACCGTTTGAAAGTTACGCACGTGGGGAAAATTTGCTGTGGTGCCGGTGACGGAGGCCCGCTTTTCATAACGGCCGTTTGTGATAGTAGCCGAACGGCCGTATTCCGGCACCACGGCCAACACGTCGGGCACACGAAGGGGGTCACCAATGGCAGATACATCCTGGTTGGTCAGCCCCAACCCACCCCGGCGTGGTCGCTGGTCGGGGGCAATTTGACCGGGCATCACAAAAACAAGATTGTTGCCCAACCCCTGGAATTCGGCGGCCACAAAACTTTCCACCCCGCGCCCCACCGACACCAGAGAGATAACGGCGGCCACGCCGATAATAATGCCCAACATCGTCAGGAAAGCGCGTAATTTGTTTGTTGCCAGCCCAATCAGAGCCAGGCGTATATTTTGCCAAAATGTCATTGTTATCTTTTATGCTAGACGATACATGGTCTATGGTCCATCGTCCGTCGTCTACAACAATTGATCAGACGGCCGTTCCATTTCTCCGGCCACCAGCGGTTCATCAATACGCTCATCCCCCACCACCAGCCCGTCGGCCAGGGTGATGACGCGCCGGGTATGGCGGGCAATCCAGGGGTCATGGGTCACAAAAACGACCGTGATGCTTTCTTCCCGGTTCAGTCGTTGAAAAATCTGCATCACTTCGGTGCCTGATTTACTGTCCAGGTTGCCGGTTGGCTCGTCGGCCAGGATGATGGCCGGCTCGTTGACCAGAGCGCGGGCAATGGCTACCCGCTGCTGTTGGCCGCCCGACAATTCGCTGGGTTTATGATCCAGCCGGTCCCCCAGGCCCACCAGTTCCAGGGCCTGCCGTGCCCGCTGCTGGCGCTGGCGGCGGCCGGCATAAATCAGGGGCAGTTCCACCTGCTGCAAGGCGGCCGTGCGCGACAGCAGGTTGAAATTTTGAAAGACAAACCCGATTTTCCGGTTGCGAATTTCGGCCAGCGCATCGTCGTCCAACTGGCTGACATCGGTGCCGTCGAGCCAATAACTGCCGCCGGTCGGCTGATCCAGTGCGCCCAGCATGTTCATCATGGTCGATTTGCCCGACCCGGACGGACCCATAATGGCCAGGAACTCTCCCTTTTCAATTTGCAGCGACACGCCGCGCAGGGCATGGACCTCATGCTGGCCCATTTGATACACCTTGGTCATGTCACGGATGTCTATGATGGCAGTACGGCCGTTTTCACTCAAAATAATTCTCCTGACAAGACGGAGGACGAAAGACGGAGGACGGAAAGAGTGTTCTCCGTCCTCGGTCCTTCGTCGTCCGTCATCAATTTAGCCGCCAAAGAAGGAAAAAGTGCTGCGCTCGCTGGTGACAACGACCAGATCGCCGCTGCTCAGGCCGGTCAGCACTTCGCTGAACTGCTCATTACGCAGGCCGGTGGTAACGGTGACTTCGTTGATACGGCCGTCTGCCCCTAACACGTTCACGTAGGCATCCCCCGTTTCCCGGTCCAGTCGCACCGCCCAGTTGGGCACAATTAATACGTCGTCAATCTCATCGACCACAATCGAGGCGTTGGCGCTCATGCCGGAACGCAGCTCAACCCCTGTTGTCTCCTCCAGGTTAACCGTGACCTGGTAAGTGACAACGCCCGCCGTACTGACCGGCGTCGGGGCTATATCGGCCACAACACCCGTTACCGTCCAATCCGGCAAGGCATCCAGCGTCACCCCTACCTGCTGCCCCACGCTAATCTGATCAATATCAATTTCATCTACATTGACCTCCAGGCGGAAAGCTGACTCGTTGACTAACACCAGAGCCGGAGCGCCGGGCGCTGCCTGTTCACCTGCCTTGATCAGGATATTGGCGATACGGCCGTTTGAGGGGGCCACAATTGTTGACTGGTCCAAGCGCAGTTGGGCCAGGGCCAGATTGGTTTGGGCACTGGCTACCTGCGCTTCCAGGATAGCGATCTCATCGGCCGACATCCCTTCCCTTAACCGGGCATAGGCCGCCTCGGCCCGGGCCACATTGGCCTCAGCCGCCAGCACATTCCCCTCAGCCGCCAGCACGCCGGCCCGGGCACTGGCTATCGTGGCGTTGGCCGCTTGAATATCGGCCGGACGCGAGCCGGCCTGCACATCGGCCAGTTGTACTTCGGCCGCTTCTAACGCTTTGTTGGCCTGTTCCAACTGCGCCCGCGCCTGCTCTTCCGGCGCGCCCAACCCGGGGCACACCTCATCTCCTCCTCCCGGCGGTGTAAAACATTCAACCGTACGGTTGTAAGCCTGGCGGGCATTTTCCTGCTGCAAACGGGCATTGGCTACCTGGACTTCAACCGCGGCAATATCGCCGGGGCGGGGACCGGCCGACAGTTGGGCTAACTGGGCCTGGGCCTGTAAAACGCCAGCTTCCGCCTGCGCCAGATTGGCCTGGGCCACCGACAGTTGGGCCTGGGCACCATCAATATCTGCCTGGGCCGAAGCCAGCGTCGCCGCCGACGGCTCACTGTTCAACCGCTGCTGCAGCGTCAATTCCTGAATCCGCAGCGCATCTTCCGCCTGCTGCACGGCCAGTTCCAATTCGGCCGCGTTCAGCGTAGCCAGCACCATGCCCGCTTCTACCGTCTGCCCCCGCACGACTTCGACCTGTTGAATCGTCCCGCCTGCGCCAAAGGTGAGTGAAACCGATGTTTCCGGCTCAATAGAGCCGGTAGCATTAACCGTAGCCGTAATCCGGTTTCGCTCTACAGCAGCCTGGCGTAAAATTTCAAACTCTGTGGCTTCGGCCGCCTGCTGCTGGGTGAACCAATACAGGCCACCCCCTGGCAAACTAATGATTACAATGCCCATAATTACACGACGCATATCTTCTTTCACCTCAGATTTTATAAATATAGTAGTATACAGACCTGACAGGTTTCTACCAGACTATAGAATTGTCCAGCGCCTCGTTAAAAACCTGTCAGGTCTTGAAAGGCTGTATAGTTACAAATAGTAAGCATTGAGTATAACACCACAATGGCCTGTGATATAGACAAACTCATAGTATATTGAGTACCGTTCAGCGATAGTTTGCGGTCAGTTCCCCCTTTTGCTAAAATTGTGAAATGTTACACGAATGAGTTGTTGGCTCTGGGGAGTCAGGCGCACCTAATTACAAGACAAGCAGCGAGGCTAAGCTAATTGTGACGGATGAGATTCCACATATCGTAATCGGCCGCTTACCCATATACCTCCGTGCGCTGACGCGCCTGGCCGAAGAGGGTAATCAAAAAACAACCTCCTCCCATGAGTTAGGGGAGCAATTAGGGATCAGTTCAGCCCAGATTCGCAAAGACCTGTCTCACTTTGGTGAATTTGGTAAACAGGGAACCGGTTATCATATCGAGTACCTGATCGAGCAGCTACGTCAGATTCTCAATCTTCATAGGGAATGGGATGTGGCCATTATTGGCGCCGGTTATCTGGGGCATGCTCTGGCTAACTACAACGGCTTCAAGAATCGCGGCTTTCGTATCCGCTGGATTTTTGACAACGATCCGCTCAAAGTGGGCCAGAAAACCAATGGCCTGATTGTCCAGCACATTGATCAACTGGAAAATACGATTAAAGAACATGGGGCTGAAGTAGCTGTTTTAGCCATTCCGGCCCACAGTGCCCAGTCCGTCACCGATCGCCTGGTCAAGATGGGCATTAAAGCTATCCTTAGTTACGCTCCCGTGCACCTGACTGTGCCCGCCGGCGTTCAGATCAGTTACAGCGACCCGGTAACTGATTTACAACGCATGACCTTCTACCTGACCCCAAAATAGAAACGCACCTGTCCAGCAGGCGCGTTTGTTTGACAACAGATTGGCAGAATTTACGTAAGCGTTCGTTGATCACAGAATAGAACGCGGATAAACACGGATTTAACGGATTAACGCTGATTTTTTCGTTTTTTATCCTCGAAAATCCGTCTAATCTGCGATATCCGCGTTCTATTGACAAGGTAAGTGAATGCTTACAAGAAATGAGCGGATTTTCACCAGAGTAGAAAAGTTTTGGAGACTTTTGTACTCTTTCTGAACGTAAGAAATCTCGCGCAGAGACGCGGAGACGCAAAGTTTTCCTCCGCGCCTTTGCGCCTCTGCGCGAGTATAGTGAGGTTAGCAAGCAAACTGTATGCAACGTCTTTTAGCTGTTATTCAACAACGCTGCCCCGTCTGTATGCAGGGCAAAATATTCCGGCGGCTGCTGCAAATGCACCCCACCTGCCCTGTCTGCCAGACCAAA
>JAWOIM010000342.1:0-3786 GCA_046484685.1 Chloroflexota bacterium
GGGTGGAAGAAGGTTTGATGGAACTGGAGCACTATCTGGATGGGGCCTTTTTGGCCCGGCTGCCCTGGGCACGACTCATTCATGGCAAGGGAACCGGCCGTCTGCGCGACGCGGTGCGCCAGGCACTCGACCAGAATCCTCACGTCCTCACCTGGGAAGAAGGCAAAGATGGGGAAGGAGGCGCAGGCGTAACGGTGGCCAAGTTTGAAGTGGAGGAGTAATAATTCCGTATGTCCGGATTCCTTGAAATCCGTCTGCTAGGGGGGTTTGCGGCCCGCAGCCGCGAACAGGCAGAGACGCTGGTTTCCTCCTCCCGCCAACAGGCACTGCTGGCTTATTTACTGCTGCACCGCGACCCAGCCCCCTCACGTCAACAAATCGCTTTTCAGTTCTGGCCTGACTCTACCGATGCCCAGGCTCAAACCAATTTGCGCCAGTTGCTCTACCACCTGCGGCGCGACTGCCCGACCTTAGCACCTTTTTTGTACAGCAACGGGCAGCTTCTACAGTGGCAGCTTAACGAGCAGTGCCGGGTAGACGTGGTCGAGTTTGAACGGCTGCTGGCTCAGGCAGAAACGGCCGTTGACGGCGACGCCATTTCCCTGCTGCAAACGGCCGTTTCCCTCTACCACGGCGACCTCTTCCCTGACTGCTACGAAGAATGGATCGACCCCCACCGGCAGCGGCTGCGCCGCGCCTATGCCCAGACACTGCAGCAGTTGATCACCCTGCTGACGGCCCACCATGATTATGAAACGGCCGTTCCCCTGGCCGAACGCCTTATCAACCACGAGCCGCTGGACGAAGCAGGCTATCGCCGCCTGATGCAGTTGCACGCCCTCAACCAGAACCGGACGGCCGCCCTGCAAACCTACCAGCGCTGCGCCACCATCCTCCAGCAGGAATTGGGGGTAGACCCCGGCCCGGAAACCCAGGCCCAATATGACCACATTCTGAATTTAGAAACGGCCGGTTCCCACCCCCGCCCCACGCGCCCTACCGAACCATTGGCCCTCATCGGCCGGCAGCGCGAATGGGGCCGGATACAGCAAGCCTGGCAGCAAGCCCAGGCCGGCGAGGCCCATTTTCTTCTCATCCGAGGTGAGGCCGGCATTGGTAAGACCCGCCTGCTGGAAGAGCTGGTGCAGTGGGCGGCCCTGCAAGGCGCGGTCGTGGCCCAGACCCGCGCTTATGTGGCCCACGACCATCTGGCCTACACGCCGCTGGCCGCCTGGCTGCGCAGCGACGCCTTGCGGCCCGGCCTGGAGACACTGGAACCCGTGTGGCTGCAAGAGCTGGCCCGCCTGCTGCCGGAACTGCTGGTAGACCAACCTCAACTTAGCCCGCCCCAGCCGCTGGCCGACAGTTGGCAGCGGCAGCGTTTTTATGAAGCGCTGGCTCACGCTGTCCTGCTGCCCACGACCGAGCGTCCCCTTTTGCTCATTTTGGACGACCTGCAATGGTGTGATCGGGAAACGCTGGCCTGGTTGAGCTACCTGCTGCCGGCCGCCGCCGGTCGCCCGCTCCTCTTTGTGGCTACCCTGCGTACAGGTTCTATCCCCGCCGACCATCCCCTGCAAAGAACGCTGGCCGCCTGGCGTCAAGAGCGCAACCTGACGGAGATTGTGCCCCGGCCGCTGGATGCCGCCGAAACGGCCCAACTGGTGCAGGCGGTGGCCGGGCAAGAATTAGATGATGGGGAAACGGCCGTTTTCTACCGTGAAACGGAAGGCAACCCTCTCTTTATCGTAGAGTATGCCCGCGCCGCCCAAGAGCAAATTACGACCACACCGCCAGATAGAGTGGTAGATACGGCCGTTCTGCTGCCGCCCCGCGTCCACGCCGTTATCGAAGCCCGGCTGCACCAGCTTAGCCCGGCCGCAGCCGAACTGGTCGAGCTGGCCGCCGTCGTCGGCCGCGAATTCGCCTACGACGTGCTGGCCCAGGCCAGTCGCCAGCCGGAAGAAACGATCATCGACAGCCTGGACGAACTGTGGCAGCGGCACATCATTCGCGAGCAGGGGGCCAACAGCTACGATTTCAGCCACGACAAATTACGGGCCGTAGCCACCGCCCGTATCAGCCAGACGCGGCGGCGCTGGCTGCACCGGCAGGTGGCCGAAGCCCTGGCCGCCCGCCACGCAGACAACCTGGAGCCGGTCAGCATCCAGTTGGCCACCCATTATGCCGAAGCCGGTTTAACGACCGAAGCCATTGCCTGCTACCGGCAAGCGGCCGCCGTCGCCAGCCGCGTCTACGCCAACGCCGACGTGGTCGAACTGCTAAGCCGGGCGCTCAATCTGCTGGCCACGCTGCCCGCCGGCGACGAACGGGACCAGCAAGAGCTAAGACTGCAAGCGGCTCTGGGCGCGCCCCTGGTGGCTCTGGAAGGGTACAATACCCGGCGCGTGGTGGCCGTCTACAGCCGCATCCTGGAATTGAGCGACCGCTTGGGGCAGCCGTCCGATCCCCGTGCCCTGCGCGGCCTGGCTATCGCCCGCATCTTGCCGGGGGAATACCGGGCTTCCGCCGCGCTGGGCCAACAGCTTTTGCAACTGGCTAAGGCGGGCCAGGATCAGGTTTTGCTGGTCGAGGGTCATTACGCTCTGGGTGTGGCCGCCTTCTGGCAGGGTGAATTTGACCAGGCCCAAACCCACCTGGAGCAGGCGCTGGCCCATATTGCCCCCGACCAGCACCAGACCCACATCAGCCTCTATGCCCAGGACCCCAGGCCGGTTTGCCTCAGCCGCCTGGCCTACACCCTTTGGTACCGCGGCCGCCCGGAACAAGCCTGGCAGCGTATGGCCGAAGCCTTGGCCACGCCGGACGGCACGGGCCATCCCTACAGCCTGGCCTATGCTCGCACCTTTGCCTGCTTCCTGGCCATTGACAGCCAGGATCAGGAGGAATTTGGCCGCCAAGTGACCGTTTTGCTTCAGCTCTCCACCCAACACCAGTTTCGCTATTTCACCCTCATGGCCCAGTCGCTGCACGGCTATTGGCTGGCGCGGCAAGGAGAGCCGGCCGCCGGTTTGCGCCAGATGAAACGGGTGCTGGCCCAATGGCAGCAGGAGGAGGCTTATCTGCACCGGCCAACCCAGTTGGGCTGGTTGGCCCACGTCTACGGGCTGCTGGGCCAGGTGGATAAGGCGCAGGCGACGCTGGCCGAAAGCCTGGCGTTGGTGGCCGAACGGGGTGAACAGTATTACGAGGCAGAACTGCGACGGCAGCAGGCTGACTTTGACCGGGTGACAGGCCACATCGAGCAGGCAGCAGAGCGTTTACAACAGGCTCTGACCGTCGCCCAACAGCAGCAGTCGTCCATTCTGACGCTGCGCGTGTTGACCGGCCTGGTTCAGTTGTGGCAGTCGGTGGGGGATGAGGGGCAGGTAACGGCCGTTCTGCCCACTCTCCACGCCTGTTACAACCAATTCAACGAAGGCCACCACTTCCCCGACCTGCAAGCGGCCCGTGCCCTTCTGCAGCAACCCGGCTCCTTAGCCTGACCAGAGCCGCCGTCTCACACCACCCGTTCAGGCGTATCGGCCAGCCTGATTATTTGCTCAAACTCGTCTCTGTCTACCAGTTCGGTACGGTGCGTCATGACCAGCAGCGTGCGTCCCGCACCGGCCGTTAATACCGACTGCATCACTTTAACGGCCGTTACCGGGTCCAGATTAGCCGTAATCTCATCCAGCAGCCAGATAGGTGCCTCTTTTAGCAACATACGGGCCAGCGCCAGCCGCTGGCGCTCACCACCGCTGAGCAGCGCTCCTCCTTCACCCA
>JAWOIM010000403.1:0-7282 GCA_046484685.1 Chloroflexota bacterium
GCGCAGCCCTGTTATGGACGCTGGGCCAGGGATTAGGCGAGCAGTTTACGCCACAAGTCGAAGAAGCGTGGACGGCCGCTTACACCCTGTTAGCGCAAACCATGCAAGAAGGGGTTAACGGACAGCAGGTAGGTGTAGCCGGGGTTTCTTACCGGGAGAAGCGAGGTAAAAATATTCCGGCTATGAATTGAAGTTCTGTTAGTTTTGCCGGGTAAAGGATGGTAGGAAGATCATGGCGTCAATAAATCTTTATGTAGCAGCAGGTATTATTTCCACAACTCTATTTGCTATTAGCAATATCCCGATGTTGACCAAAGCGGTTAAGACGCGCAATCTGAAATCATACAGCTTCCGGCACATTGTTTTTAGCAACGTGGGCAACATGGTCCATTGGATCTACATCGCCGACCTGCCTTTTGGCCCTATCTGGTTCTTGCACACCTTTTACACAATCACGGCGCTGTTTATGCTGGTATGGTATTTGCGTTTTGAAGGCAGCCAGTTATTGATTAGACGGTCGGCGTAGAACAATATTTGACGCTGAGAAGCAGAGAGGCAGAGAAAACCCTTCTGCTTCTCTGTTTTCTGCGTGAATATTAGAGGAGTTCCCTATCATGAAATCCAAGTATGACATTATTGTAATCGGGGCACGGGTGGCCGGGTCGGCGACGGCGCTGCTGCTGTCACGGCTGGGGTATCGGGTCTTGATCGTGGACCGCAACCATCCCACAACCGACACCTTATCCACTCATGCCATCGTACGGACCGGTGTTTTGCAGCTTCAACGCTGGGGCGTCTTACCGTCGATTCTGGCACGAGGCACACCCCCTATGCGCCAGGTAACGCTGGGATTTGGGGAGCAACGGATCAGTTTTGACTTTCGAACGGATTATGGGGTAACGGCGATGGTTGCGCCCCGGCGGCCGGTTCTGGATACGATATTGTTGGAAACGGCCGTTGCCGCCGGGGCCGACTTTCGCCAGGGGGAGCGTATGGTCGATCTGGATATTAATCAGGCGGGGCAGGTAACGGCCGTTACTCTGGCCAACGGCAAAGGGCAGACAACGCTGTCGGCCCAGTTTGTGGTGGGGGCCGATGGTCTGCGCTCCAGGGTGGCGGCTCTGGTTGGTGCCGCCAGTTACGAAGCCCACCCGCCGGCCAACGTGATGACCTACGGCTATTTTGCCGGCGTGGATAACAGCCATTACGTTTCCCAATTCAACCCCGGCTGTGCCACCGGCTTTTTCCCCACCAATGACGGGCTGACCTGCGTCTTTGCCGCCCGCCCCCTGGGCGCAGGGCCGATTAAGGACGGGGCCGAATTCCAGCACATCATCGAGACCGCTTCACCGGAGATGGGGGAACAACTACGCGGCTCTCAGCAAGTCGGCCGTTTCTATCGCAGTATGGGCATTCCCGGCTTTTTGCGCGTGCCCGGCGGGCGCGGCTGGGCACTGGTGGGCGACGCCGGTTTTACCAAAGATCCGCTGTCGGCGCGTGGTATCTCCGATGCCTTCCGCGATGCCGAGCTGGCAGCGCGGGCCATTGATGGGGTGTTGAGCGGCCGGCAAAATACGAAGCAGGCCATGAACGACTACCAGGCCACTCGTGACCGTTTTGCCCTCCCCATTCAGCAGGCCACCCGCAGCCTGGCCCACTTCACCTGGGACGAAGCGGAAGCCTCAGCCCTGCTGCGCCAATTGGGCAAGATTATTGATGAGGAATGCCGGTTCCTTTCCCAACTTGACCCCCTGGCAGGGCCAACAGACCCCACAGGGTTGGCAACCCTGTCGGGTCTGCCCCAAACTGCTTCCATACTCGCTGTCTGATCAGATGTACCAGTTCTTCTCCTTTTCTGGTATCATCGAGCGTGTTGTCACTACATAGATACATACATTATCATTTATGGCTTCTACTTCTACGACAAGCACTACACCCGCAACAACGCCCGGTCTGCGCTGGGGCTGGATAGCAGCACTGGGGCTTTTTGTATTGGCCGGGCTGACGGGCAGCCTATACCGTTTTGGGTTGCTGCACGGTTTGCCGGCTGACCTGCAACTGGCCAATGTGCGCCATGCCCATTCCCACCTGATGTATTACGGTTGGGTAACACCGGCTCTAATGAGCCTAATCGCCTCCTACTTGCTGCGCGATCTAACTGATAAACAGGCGAGACGGGTATGGCGGCGGCGCTTTGGCCTGGTCATTGGCCTGACGCTGGTATTGGCTGTCCTGGCTTATATTCCCTTCTTATTATATGGGTATGGTCTGGCAGCAGTGGGCACGGCCCAACTCCCCCCGGCCGTGATCGCCTCGTTTTTCAATTTGATTGGCTGGTATGCTTTTATCTTGTTTTACTGGCGGCTGACGCGAGGTCAGGCCAGGCGGCCTGCCTGGCGCTTGTGGGATCTGGCGCTGGGTTTTCTGCTGCTGGCCTCGCTGGGAGGCTGGGGGTTGGCGCTGGCACGGCCGTTGCAAATCAACAATCCCGCTCTTCTCAGTGGCTTTACCCATTTCTTTCTGGACCTGTATAGTTACGGCTGGTTCGTCCTGGCTCTGTTAGGGTTGATGGTGGCCAAAGCGCCCCAGATAAGCGGTCAGCGACTGGCACCCTGGGCCGAAGGGCTGCTGTTAATGGGTCTGCCCGTCATCTTTTTACTCAGTATGCCGGCAGGGCTGCTGCCGCCGGCCGTGCGGGTTGTAGCCGGATTAGGTGGTATACTGGTAGCGGGCGGGCTGTGGCTCTTCTTGTGGCTGCTTTGGCCCCCATTGGGGTCAGCCTGGCGCGTCCCCCTCTTCTTTATGGGGCTAAGCGGCCTGGCCCTGGTCAGCGTCAGTCTGCCGGGTGTGGCCGACTGGGCGGCGGCGATGGGGCTGCGGATTTCCTATCTCCACTGGCTGCTGCTAGGCTCTATCAGCCTGGGGTTATGGGCAGCCGCGGCCGATTTGTGGGGTAAGGAAGCGGTAAGGGGACATTTTACTTTCACTCTGGCCGTCCTGCTCCTGATACTCAGCCTGATCCCCCTGACCCGCCTCTGGCCGCTGGCCTGGGGCGGACGTTGGACAGTGGAACTGGCCGCCTGGGTTAGTTTAGGACCGACGTTAGTGGCTCTGATGATAATTGGGGTCAATATGAGCGTGAAGCGTGAAACGTGATGCGTGAACGCCGCGCCCATCACAGCTTGCCCTGAACGCAGTTGAAGGGTTTCACGCATCACGAACGAGGTTTAATTTATGTCATTGACTAATGACGTTCAGGTTGCTATTGTGGGCGGGGGCATTACCGGCCTGAGTGCCGCCTGGTATTTGCAGCAAGAAGCTGAACAAGATAAACAATCCCTGACCTATGCCCTGCTGGAAGCGGGCGACCGTTGGGGGGGCAAGGTCAAAACGGAAATCGTTGACGAGTTTGGTACAGAGCGGCCTTTTGTCATTGAGGCCGGTCCCGACTCCTTTATTACGCAAAAGCCGTGGGCCTGGCAGTTGGCGCGCCAGTTAGGGCTGGATGATGCGCTGCTGCCGACCAACGACGAGCGGCGCCAGACCTTTATTTTGAATAAGGGGCAGCCGGTCACGATGCCCGAAGGGCTGATGCTGATTGTGCCCACGTCGATTACCCCTTTCTTGAAATCACGGCTGTTGAGCTGGCGGGGTAAGCTGCGCATGGGGCTGGATCTGTTTGTGCCCGCCCGCCGCGACGGGCAAGACGAGTCGCTGGGAGATTTTGTGCGCCGCCGGCTGGGAGAGGAGGCGTTGGACAAGCTGGCCGAACCGCTGCTGTCGGGCATTTATAACGCCGATGTGGAGGAACAAAGTTTGCTGGCCACCTTTCCCCGCTTTCGCGATTTGGAAGTGAAACATGGCAGTCTGATTCGGGGGATGCTGGCTGCCAAACGAATGCGGGCCGAGGCCGAAGCCAGGCAGCAGGGCGAAAACGGCCGCTCTCGCCCCCAGCCCCCTTCTTTTTTCACCTCCATGCGGGACGGGATGGCTTCCTTGACGGATGAACTGCGCCGTCGGCTGACGGGTGACTGCCGGCTAGAGACAACGGTAACAGACCTGGTGCGGGAAGAAAACGGCCGTTATCGGCTAACCCTCAACAGCGGCGACCAGCTCCTGGCTGACAGCGTCATTCTGGCCATTCCGGCCTACGCCGCCGCTGACCTGCTGGACAAAATGGCCCCGGACGCCGCCGCCGACCTGCGCGCCATCCGCTATGTCAGCACCGGCACCCTGTCGCTGGCCTACCGGGCTGAGGATGTGGACCATCCGCTGGACGGGTTTGGCCTGGTCATTCCGCGCCAGGAGGCCCGTTCCATCAACGCCATTACCTGGACCTCAACCAAATTTGACCATCGCGCCCCGGCCGGCCACGTGCTGCTGCGCATCTTTTTTGGCGGCACGCGCAGCCCCCACATGCCCGAACTGGACGACAAAACATTGCTCACCCTGGCCCGCACCGAAGTGGCCGATTTGATGGGCATTACGGCCAAACCGCTCTTTCATCGCATCTACCGCTGGTTTAGGGCCACACCGCAGTATGACGTGGGCCACCTGGAGCGGGTGGCCGCTATCGAAGCCGCGCTGCCACCCGGCCTCTTCGTCAGCGGCAGCCCCTACCGCGGCATTGGCCTGCCCGACTGCGTGCGCCAGGCGCAAGAAACGGCTAAATGTGTTTGGGATATGCGCCATTAGTAGGCAGCCCTAATCAGAAAACCTTAACGCAAAGACGCCAAGAAGCGAAAGGGTCAAAGGAAAAGAAGCAAAGATTTTTAGCTTTTCTTTGCATCTTCTTTTCCTTTGCAACTTTGCGTTAACTCTTTTTTACTAAAACAATCAATTCTTCATTGCCCTGACGCGGACCTACTGAATCGGGCGGCTGTTCGCGGTGGGCCAGGTGGAAGCCACGCTCGCTGAAAAGGCGCACCATTTCGGCGACAGAAACGGCAAAAGGAGGGCCGCCCGCTTTATCCCATAAGGGAAAAGCCAGAGCGACAAACTGGCCTCCCGGCTTGAGGAGCCGCTGCACCAGGTCGGCATAGTCAGGCCGGCGGGCCGGATCGATGGCGCAGTAGCAGGTGTATTCCAGCACGTAATCGAAACTATCGCTGTAGCCGGCGGGCAGATCGAACATGTCGGCCTGGACAATGTCGAGGGGGAGGTTGGGGTCGGTCAGGGCACGCATGGCGGCCACGGCCGTTTCCGAAAAGTCAACGGCCGTTACCGCAAAACCGGCCTGGGCAAACAGGCGTGCATCATGCCCACGGCCCGCACCCAATACCAACATTTTTCCCGGTGTCATATGGCCTGCGCGCAGCCAGCGGGCAAACGGGGGTGACGGACCGCCCAGATCCCAGGGGATGTTGGCCTGTTCATA
Source organism: Chloroflexota bacterium (assembly GCA_046484685.1). Classification (GTDB taxonomy): domain Bacteria; phylum Chloroflexota; class Anaerolineae; order Promineifilales; family Promineifilaceae; genus SLGK01. Next base: position 5,378 of record JAWOIM010000403.1, read on the forward strand.
GCGCCGGTCCCAAAAGGTTACGTCAGTATAGTCGCTCATTATTACCGTGTGGTCAGGGCATCCAAACGCCAGACAGCCAATGCCGCGACAGGTTGATTGTTTAACTTCATCTTGCTGAAACTCCTTATTGGTCATAAGATTTTAAGGCATGGTTCATTTCAGGTAATCTGTGCTTTACAAATCTAGCACGAATGCGTGTCATGCTGAGGTCCTCCGAAGCATCCCGTTCCTCTGGTGTAAACGGGATTCTTCGCTCCGAAGACTCCGCTCAGAATGACAATTGCTGACAAATTTGTAAAGGACAACTTCTACTTTTTGAACCATGCCGATTTTAAGATAGCGTGTAATCATAGCTATAAATATATAGGCTGTAAAGGCAATCCTTATGCAATTGTCCTATGCACCATATGACATTTATTACTGTGAGCGGCTGTCATTTGCCGCTACTCTACCTATATGAATTGGCAAAAAACTTATCAGGAAAAAGCAACCAGTGCGGCCGAGGCGTTAGCCGTTGTGCAATCGGGCAGCCGCGTTTATTTAGGCGGTGGAGCGGGCGTACCTGTGCAGCTTATCAAGGCATTGGTAGATCGCGCTCCCGACCTGCATGACATAGAACTGACCCACATTCTAACCTTTGCCGAAGCGCCTTACGCCGCAGAACGGTATAAGGGACATTTTCGCGTGAATGCCCTGTTTATTGGCGGCAATGTGCGCCGGGCGGTAGCCGGGGGCTGGGCCGACTTTACCCCCATCTTTCTCTCAGACATTCCCGGCCTCTTTCGCAATGGCACGCTGCCGTTGGATGTAGCCCTGATTATGCTCTCTCCGCCCGACGAGCATGGCTTTTGCAGCTATGGCGTGGAAGTGGGCACGAGCAAGCCGGCGGCCGAATCGGCCCGGATTGTGATTGCCGAAGTCAATAAGCAAATGCCGCGCACCTATGGGGACAGCTTTATTCATGTCAGCCGGCTGGATCATATTGTAGAGACCGATTACCCGCTGCCGGAAGCGCCTCAGGGGGGCACATCGCCTGAGCATGTGTTGGTGGGTCAGCATATTGCCGAAATGATTCCCGATGGGGCCACCCTGCAAATGGGGATTGGCAGTATTCCCGACGCCGTGCTGCGCTGTTTGGGCGGCCATAAAAATTTGGGTATTCATTCAGAGTTATTTTCTGACGGGGTGATTGACCTGGTGGAACAGGGCGTTGTCACCTGTGCCGAAAAGACATTCCATCCGGGCAAGATTGTGGCCGGCTTTTTGTTTGGCTCAGAGCGACTGTATCGTTTTGTGGACAATAACCCCATGATCGAAATGCAGCCTACTCATTATGTCAACGATCCCTTCAATATTGCCCGCAACAACAAGATGGTGGCCATCAATTCGGCCGTGCAGATTGACCTGACGGGGCAGGTGTGTGCCGACTCAATTGGCACGCGTTTTTACAGCGGCGCGGGGGGGCAGGTAGATTTTATTCGGGGAGCGGCTCGTTCTCCCGGTGGACTGCCAATTATCGCCTTTTTGTCTACCGCTCAGGGAGGGCGGGTCAGTCGCATTGTGCCTACATTGTATGAGGGGTCTGGCGTGGTGACGACACGCAACGATGTGCAAATTGTGGTCACAGAGTATGGTGTGGCCCATTTGCGGGGCAAGAGTATCCGCGAACGGGCACAGACGTTGATCACGATTGCCCATCCGGCCTTCCGGGATGAACTGGCCTACGCGGCCCGGCAGCTTCGTTATTATTAAAGTGCAGAGCTGACAGGTTTCCCTTCACTATTGACGACCGGCCTTGCTTTTGCTATCGTACAGGCCATGAAACGGCCGCTTCTCACCCAACAAGTTACTTTTTTGCATACGGCTGATTTAATAAAAACGGCCGAATTTTACGAAAACAGCTTG
>JAWOIM010000517.1:0-2502 GCA_046484685.1 Chloroflexota bacterium
CAAAGGACATTGATCCTCTTTTGAACCATGCCCAATCGCCTACTGTTTTAGAATTGCCCCCGCTACCCGCATTCCTCCCAGCGTTACCCCGGCCGTGGACTGGCCCGGAAAAATCGAATCCCCCACCAGCCACAGGTTAGGCAGGCCGGTGGCCGGGCCGCGCACGTTAAAGAGGCTGGTTTGGGGAAAGCCGCCTACCATCCCCTGCGGCCGTCGCGTATAAAACTGGAAGGTGATGGGCGTGCCGGGCAAACAAAGGGTGATCGCCTGGCGTAGTCCGGGAACGGCCGTTTCTGCCCCCGCCAGCATCTTTTCCACATACTCATTCCGCCGGGCGTGGTAGGCCGCCCGGTCTGTGTGGCGCAGCCGCCACCAGCTATCCACGTCCGTATGGGTAGAGAGCGTGGCCGTGCGCTGGCCGGCCGGTCCCCGCTGCCTATCTGCCGCCGGTGAGAGTGAAACAAAAACTGAGTTGCCCTCGCCCAGCGGCCGGGTGTGGTCTTGTATTACTTGATGATGGCTGCTGAAGAGCGACGGCAGTTTGGCGCCGTCCAGCCCCAGATAGAGGGTGAAGGCCCCCCAGGTGGGACTGCGCCGCTGCACTTCACGCCGCAACGAGCGTGGTGCAGCCGGCCCCAGCAGACCGGCCAATGCCCAGGGAGTCAGGTTGGCCACCATATTGTCGGCGCTCAGGTGCAAGCCTTTGTTGGTGGTAACGGCCGTTGCTCGCCCCTCTCTCACCTCAATCTTTTCCACCTGCTGCCGGAACAGCACCTCACTGCCGTTGGCCCGTATCCAGGCGACCAGCGTATCGGCCAGCGCCCCAATGCCGCCCTGAACGTGGTTGACGCCGCGCCGGGGCAGGTCGAGGGCCGCACTGCCGTAGAGGGCACCGGCCCGTTCTGACGTAGCCTGGACCGAAATGAGCAGTTGGCTATCCAAAAAGGTGCGGAACATCGGGTCAGGGTCATTGGCCAGACGGGCGACGGTGCTAAAGAGGTAAGGCAGGGCACGCAGGCTAGACGGCCGTATTGCCCCCAGTAGCGTCCCCCAATCCCGCGCCGACTGGGGGGGCCAGGGAAAGGGACGGCTAGAAATGTCCCAGGCCAGGTCGGCCAGCATCTCTTGGGTTTGCCAGAACGGTTCGCTGCGGGGGAAGGCGGCCTGTCGTTCGGCCCGCCACTGCTCAGGATCGGCCCATTGGGTCACGGCACGGCCGTCGGGCAAATGGACCGTCCAGGCAGGGTCGGCCGGGGTGACGGGCCAGTCCAGCCCCAATAACTCGGCCAGCCGGTAATGGGGACCGCCAGGAGCAAAACCGCCGGCCAGCGTGGCCCCAACATCAAAACGGTAGCCCTTGTGGTAAAAGGTGCCGGCGCAGCCGCCCGCATAGACATGGGCTTCCAACACGGTCACTTGATGGCCCGCCTTGAGCAGCAAAGCGGCCGTGGTCAAGCCGCCAATGCCGGCGCCGATGATGAGGGTGTGGGGTGTCATTGTAGTGAGTAGTGGAAAGTAAAAAGTGAAAAGTAGAAAGTGAGCAGTGAGCAGCGAACTTCCGACTTCTCACTTTTTACTTCTTACTTCTTACTTCTTACTATTCCTTCGGTGGCCATGGAATAAAGGCACTCGTCCGCTCCACGTATTCCTCGTAGCCCGGTTTTTTATCTTTCATAGAGCGCTCCAGCAGGGCCACGCCGGAAACTTTGATGATGAGGGCGGTCATGAGCAGGCTTCCCAAAAAGGGCAGGTAGCTGCCGGCTGCCACAGAAAAGAAACCGAACCCCCACCAAACGGCCGTATCGCCAAAGTAGTTGGGGTGGCGAGTGTAGCGCCAGAAGCCGGTCGTCAGCAGCTTGCCCTTGTTGGCGGGATCGCTCTTGAAACGGGCCAACTGCCAGTCCCCGCCCGCCTCAAAAATAAAACCGATGGTCCAGAGCAGCAGCGCCAAAACGTCAAGCCAGTTCAAGGTCGGGGCGCGGGTGGTATATTGTGCCCCCAGCAGCGGGGCCGAAATGAGCCACATCAGCGCTCCTTGCAGCAGAAAGACCTGGAAAAAGCTGAGCCACCAGTAGCGGCCCGGCCCATACTTTTGGCGAAATTCCTGGTAGCGGAAATCCTCTCCTTTGCCCCAGTTGCGCCAGAGCAGGTAGAGAGAGAGGCGCAGCCCCCAGATGGTGACAAGAATTGTTAGCAACAGTTGGCGCGTCTGGTAGCCGCCATCGACTTGACTATAATAAAACCAGCCGGCCAGAACAAACCCCAACCCCCAGACAATATCGACGATGCTGACATTACGCAGGGGCAGGCTGATGAGCCAAACGAGGGTCATCATGGCCATGATGACGAGAAAAGCTTGGGCGAAGGTGGGAAGGAACATAGTTTTTAGTAGAAAGTAAAAAGTGAGAAGTAAAAAGTGAAAAGTGACTATTTACTACTCATTTTTTACTTCTCACTACGCAAATGCCAGCGTGTTAACCACTTGCGGGCAGTGAAGAGGGC
>JAWOIM010000594.1:0-7314 GCA_046484685.1 Chloroflexota bacterium
GGCACTCATTTTGGTCGGCCTTATGGTCTGGAGCGTTTTCACGCCAGAGGGGGCTGAGCATGCTGCTTTTCTGTCTGGACTGGCCGACATTATTTTGATTTTGATCCTTTTGCCGCAGGTGGTCATCTGGGGAGCCGTGGTGGCCCTGCCCATCGCCTTTTGGGTCAAGCGTTACCAGGAGCGGCGTAAGCCGCCGTCGGCCGATCAAGTTTATGTGCGCCAATACGGCCGTTTCCGCATCCTTTTCTGGCAAATTGACCATCATTTAGATAATCTGCACCACCTATTAACCCATCGTATTCTACCGGCCATCGTTAACCCCATTATAGCCAGCCATAAATTTGGGACCGCCCTTAAAACCTGGCTGCAAGCCTGGTACAACACCCTTGTGGACATCTTTGTGCGGCCTAACAACCAATAACGGAGTGAAATTATGGAATCTAACAATTGGAAAACAAAATATCTTATTACCGGCACGGCCCTCGGTGCCCTGTTCGGTCTGCTAACCGCCTATTTGCTGGCCCGAGCTGCTGACGAAAAAGGGGATGGTCCGCCTCAAATTTCTACCGGCGAAGCTATAAAAATTGGCATCGGCTTAATCAGCACCATGCGTGGTATCGCCACCATTGGGGATAAATAAACATCGATGGCCCAAGTTATCGTGGTTGACGACGATCCTACCAACTCCATGCTCATGAAAATGATCTTGGAAATGGATGGCTACAATGTCGCTGCCTGTTTGGCTGCTGAAGAAGCTGAAAAAGCGATCACCCCTGATACGCTTGTCTTTGTCATTGATGTCAATCTGGCGCGTGGCCTGAGTGGCATTGATCTCCTTCACGACATTCGTAACAATAAAACAAATGCACCGGCCAATGCGGTAGTCATTATGTCCTCGGGTGATCACCGGCGCGAAGCTGATTGTCGTCGTGCCGGTGCCGATGAGTTTTTACTTAAACCATATACGCCCAGTATTCTATCAACACAAATACAACAACTATTGAAGGAAAATTCTTAATGTCCTCTCGATCCGATAATCGCCGTTCTCAATCAAAAAAGCCATCCCGGCAATGGCGGCGCATGGATCTTCACATTCATACCCCCGGCTCTGATGATTATCAAACCGCTGATACCTCCTATCTCGATATTTTACGTCAGGCCGAAATCCGGGGATTAGACATTATAGCGTTTACTGACCACAACACCGTGGCCGGTTTCGCTGCTATGAAAGAAGAAATAAAGCAGTTACTCTGGCTTGAACAATTAGGCCGTATTGAAGCAGAAGAAAAACGCACGTTGGAAGAATATCGCCGCCTGCTGGACAAAATTTTGGTCCTGCCGGGATTTGAATTTACGGCAACTTTTGGCTTCCACATCCTTGGTATTTTCCCATCGGACACAGAGATCAACTTCCTGGAACATTTGTTGTTGAGCTTGAACGTGCCCTCCGACAAATTACGGGTTGGCAGTTCCACTGTTGGCTCAACCAGTGATGCGCTGCGTGCCTATCAAATTATTAGCGAGGCCGGCGGAATTGTCATTGCCGCCCACGCCAATTCCAGCAACGGGGTCGCCATGCGCGGCCTTAATTTCGGGGGCCAAACCCGTATTGCCTATACGCAGGATCCCCATTTGCACGTGCTGGAAGTAACTGACCTGGAAAAACGAGGTCGTTACACCACCCGACGCTTTTTCGACGGCTCTAAACCAGAGTATCCGCGCCCCATGCGCTGTATTCAAGGCTCCGACGCACATCGTGTGCTGCGTGAGTCCCCCCACTCTAAAAATTTGGGGGTGGGTGATCGTATTACAGAAGTTCTGCTCAATGAGGTCAGCTTTGACGCCCTGGCCTCGGTTTTAAAAGGAAATGATTTTTCGCTGTCACGGCCGTATCGCGGTCCGGCCAAACCGGTTGATTTTGTGCAGTTGGCCCGTGAAGAAGGGGAATCTATTGTGCAATCCTTTCACGCTCGCATGACCCAACGCGGTGGCCATCTGGACGCCATTCTGCGTGATGTGTGCGCCATGGCCAATACCAACGGCGGCACCATTTATGTAGGTGTGTCGCCTAATGCCAATGAACAGCCGGTCGGCGTCCGTGACCCCAAAAAGGCCAGCGAGCAGTTGATCAACACGATTAACGGCCGTGTTAGCCCAGAACCAGATATTACTGTGGACAGCCTGCCTTCCCAGAACAAACAGGTGGTTCGCATTACGGTTCAGCCAGGTGCCAATTTGCCCTATGCCATTGATGAAAACCGGATTTATATCCGGGACGAAACAGAAACAAACATGGCGGTGCGTGATGAAATTGTGCGGCTCGTGGAGCGCAATCTTAAAGAAGAAGTGGATCACCGGGTAATCACGGTGCCCCGGCTGCCTTCCACCAATCTGCCGACGCTGCCCGATCTCAGTGACCTCAGCGACAATGGCAGCAGCAGTCCGCTTGAACCACCCCGCACCGGTGTCGAAATCGTCAAGAGCGAAAACCGCCAGGGAACCATTTACCATACCGTGCGCGACCTGCGCAACGGTAATTTGATCAACAATGTCACCCGTTCCTCAGCCCGCAAGCTGTGGCGTTACGCCATTACCAAAGTGGAAGAAGGCTTCCCAGATCCTCAGAAAATTGAGTGGCATAACGATCTTGCCGTTCTCAATGTGCGTAAAAAGCATGAACATGTCTGGTATGATCTGGCACTGCGTGACGGGGAGTCCATCAACGTCTACTTTGGCGTCACCGACAGCGGCCTGAATGATAAATGGATGGAGCTGGTTGAAAAACAGCAGTAAAAAATAGTGGCTCGTAGGTAGCTGTTTTGTTGCGTACGAGCCATTACCTATTATCATGAATATCGGTATTTTGATTACAAGCGACCGGGGAGCCAGGGGCGAGTATGAGGATCGCGCCGGTCCTCTTTTGCGCCAAATCCTTGAAGCCAACACCTCCTGGACAGTCACTCATTACCGCCTTATACCAGACGAAATCGACGTCATCGCCGATACACTAATAAGCTGGGTTAATGAAGCTGTCCATCTTATCTTTACCAGCGGTGGCACCGGTTTTTCCCCCCGCGACGTAACACCAGAGGCCACTCGCCGCGTCATTGAGCGCGAAGCGCCGGGCATTGCCGAAGCGCTGCGAGCCGAAAGCCGGCGTATCACCCAACACGCCATGCTCTCGCGGGGAGTTGCCGGTATTCGGGCACAGACGCTCATTATCAACCTGCCCGGCAATCCCAAAGCCATCCGCGAAAATATGCCCGTTCTGCTGCCGGTACTGCCCCATGCGCTGGAACTACTGTTGGGGAGCCCCGGCAGCGAAAGTCAACATCGTACTGTTTAACACAAAGGCAGAAGTAAGAAGTAAGAAGTAAAAAAGGTTGCTCACTTCGTCTTATCCCCAGGCTGGTTGGTGGGGCTGGGAGACTGAAGAAGCCGTTGGATTCAATGCGTCTTCCCACTGCCAGCGAGAGAGGCCCAGCAGGGCGGGATAGGCAGTCATGTTCAACTGTAGTGGCGTAATAGAAACGTAACCATTGGCCACCGCGCCAATGTCGGTTCCTTTTTCAACAACACCGCTGGGCATATCGCCACCAATCCAATAGTAGGCATTACCGCGCGGATCTTGCCGCTGCTCCAGCCGGTCACGATAAACACGCATGCCCTGACGTGTGGGACGAATACCTTTGAGTGAGTCCGCCGGCAGATTGGGCACATTGACATTAAGAAAAACGCCTTTGGGCAGACTGCGCTCAAGCACATTCCGCACTACAAAACGGGTCACACGAGCGGCAGCGCTAAAATCAAGCGCAGCTTCAAGGCTGCGGCCACCGTCCAGCGAAACGGCTATACCGGGTACACCCCAAATAATACTTTCCATAACGGCCGTTACCGTCCCTGAATACGTTACATCATGCCCCATATTGGCCATTGGATTGATCCCGGAAACCACCAGATCCACTTTCTGGGGCAGCAGCCCCATAACGGCCATGGCCACGCAGTCTGAGGGCGCACCATCACTGGCCAACGCAGTTGTACCATCAGCCAGGCGCACCTCACGCACGCGCAGCGGCCGGTTCAATGTCTTCACATGGCCACACCCAGACCAGTTGCGGTCTGGGGCTACCACACTCACCTCACCACACTGGCGCATCGTTTTGGCCAGGGCCAACAAGCCCGGCGCATGAACACCATCATCATTTGTCACTAAAATATGCATCTCATTTCCTTTGCGTTCTATTGAACAAAAGTGCAAACATAGTACTTATATCCCCACCAGCCATCAGCCACCAGCCACCAGCATAAAGGGTTTGTGTTAACAGTGATTTAAGGCAAAGTTACGGTTTTGCTAAGGGGTATGTGTTATCTGTTGGCCGTTAGAAAAACGACGAAGGCCAGGCATATAGCCTGGCCTTGTCGGAAGGGGAGAAGAAAGACAGACAAATGAAGAGAAAACTGTACCTGAGGAGGATGCCTGCTTCCCGTAGATGTGCCCTCAGTATAGGATGGGGTTGTTAACGGCCGTTTAACCCCACGTTACTATTTAGCTAAGAAATGGCAAACAATCCCTTAAGAAGTGATTGCTATAGCCCCCCTCTCATAGACGGGGCAAATACAACTCATCCCAGGTAGGAGCAGCATCTATAGCGGCTTCCCGCTCGGCAAAGGCTGCCTGAAGCTCCTGAGGCTGCATCTGCTCAGCTTCGTAATTCCGCCAGGCTTGCAGCGTTTGTAAGGCTTGCCGCCGGTAACCGGGAACCTGGGCATTGGCCATTTCCAGGTGCTGCCAACTGCGGGCAAAACAGCCGGTTACATCGTAACGTTGCTGATCTACGGTGATCGTTGTCATCTGGGGACACAATGCTTGCAAGGACTGGCCCAACAGTCGCCAGGAAACGGCTATATCTCGCTGTCGCTCCCGTTTTTTAGCCAGGGTATAGGCTTGTCGAGCCATGTTCAGAGCCAGGTCCGGCTCCTGACGGTACAAATAAAACTGGACCAGTAATTCGTAGACGTCTAGTTTGCCCCACCAGTCTACCATGAGGTGGGGATTGTTGATATGGTCCAGCAGCCAGGTTAGAATATTCTCAACTTCTTCGGTTTGCCCCCTAGACAAGAGCGTCCGGGCCAGGCAAAGTTGGTAACAAATACGGCCGTATTCATCCCCGATCATTTTCGCCAGAGCAACCGCCTGATACAGATAAGCAACAGCCTCATCCCCTTTATTCTGCTGCTGTGCCAGCTTGCCCAAAGCTGCTTGCGTTTGCGCCAGGGCCAATTGATTATCCAGGGAATGATATAACGCTTGCGCCGCTTCCAAACTGGCATGGGCCAACGCTAAATCTCCCCACGCCTGGTAGGTGCCGGCCAAAACCAGATGGTATAGAGCCAGTATCTTATGGGCACTCATGCTGGCATCAAGCGCCTCCGCCAGATGTTCAAGCTGTTGGCGCAGCGACGCAGCCCGAGTCATCTCTCCCTGACTTTTATGAATCTGACAAAGCAGACCTAACGCTACAGCCTGCTCAGGCAGCAGTGATACCTGCTCACACAGCAGCAGGGCTTCTTGTGCCTGTTCTTGAGCCAGGGAAAGCCGCCCTAAATAAATATAGGCTTCGCTTTGCCGCAGCAGGGCATTGGCCTCTTCTACCTGGGCCGTAACCAGCCGGGCTGCTTTAGCAGCATGTTGGGCCGCGTGCAGCATGGCCAGGTAACTGCTTTGTTCGCGCTGGGCTGCTGCCTGACCTAACCAGGCTTTGGCTTGCAATGACAGTTCGCCGTCGATTTCGGCCGTATATTGCATGGCCATATAAACCTGGACCGCCTCAACCAGGCGCAATCGACGCAGCAGCAACGGTCCAATTTCTTCTTGCAGGCGCAGTAACCAGAGAGAGTGCCGGGGCTTATCAATCAGCAGGGCCAACGTTTTGCGGTAGTTATCAATCGCTACTTCCAAATCGGCCATATCTTGTGCCCGGCGGCCGGCCATTTCATACAGCCCGGCCGCCATGACCGCTTCACCGGCCAAATCATAATGGGCCGCAATCTTACCGGCATATTCGGCCACACGCTCACCGCTCTGAGCCGAAAGCCAGTCGGCCACCTGCTTGTGATAAAGGGGCCGCTGTCGCAGCAAAATGCTTTCATAGGCGACTTGCTGCAGCAGGTTATGCTTAAACATATAGGCACCGGCGCCGGTAAAGGTAGAGGTTGCCTGCCGAAAAATCAATCCACGCTCTTCTAAACCCAACAGCGCCGCCCGGCTCTCATCCAGGGTATGGCTCTTGTCAACTGAATCATTCATGGTTAACACGGCCGTTTCCCAAAAAGTATGGCCCATGACCGACGCCCGCTGTAATAGGGTTCGTTTCAGCAAGGGGAGGCTGTTTAGCCTGGCCTGCAAGACTTCGGTGAGGGTAGCCGGTATACGCAGTCGCGGTAGCTGCTGCACCTGAACTTGCCACCCTTCCTCACCCACCGTAATTAAGCCGTCATCAATGAGCGTCTTAACCAGTTCTTCTACATAAAAGGGATTGCCATCAGCCTGGCTGATAATTAGTTCAACCAATCCCTCGGGCAGGTGAGGAACGCGATGCAGAATATTATGAATCAAGCGGCGACAATCTGCGGCAGAAAGCGGCGGTAAATCGAGGCGGGTATGAGGAACAGCCAGAGTATGGGTGTAGTCTAACCGGGGCCAGTCGAGCCAACGATCGTAAAGCGTGGGGCGGGCCAGGCAAACAAGCAGCACCGGAGCCTGGGCCAAAATCTGACTGACATGGGCCAACAAATGCAAAGATTCTACGTCTGCCTCGTGTATATCTTCGAGAAAAATAAGAGTGGCCTGCCGGCGGTGTGCCGTATGCTGTACCAGACTGGCCCAGGCAGAAAAGGCATGCTCACGCAGATAGCTGGCGTGGCCCTCAGTGGCCTGCAAATCGACAGGGTCACCGGCCATTGCCTCATTAACCACCCCCAGCCCTACCAACTGGCCCAGCAGTTCTGCTTGCTGGCGCAGATTGGACTCAGTTATTTGGAGGCGACGTAATATGGCAATCAGCTTTTCTATAACCAGGGCTGCCGGTTCATCATCCTGGATGTTCAACGTTGTGGATAACAAATCTCTTGCCAGAGCATACGGAAACGGCCGTATAACCTGATCCCGATACCATTTTGTTTGTGGTGCACTCATCAAATATCTCCGATCCTCCAGATCAACAATTTCGACTGCTTTCGCAGGTAGTTCCATCTTAATGCTTTCTTTGAGGCAAAATGTAAAATCAGGATTTACTCTCAGGTTTGCTAACCAGT
>JAWOIM010000757.1:0-2859 GCA_046484685.1 Chloroflexota bacterium
AGGCCAGGTAGCGGGGCAAGAGGTGGGTGTAGAGCTTGTAGAGCAACGGCCGTACCGGATAATCCCAGGCCCCGATATGATGCACCACTTCCCCTTCAAAGCCGGCCTTAAAGCGCCAGACGCCCCACAGGGGGTCGCTCTCCACAAATTCGTCGGGCGCGCCCCAAAAATCGTAGGTGCGGCAGCCCTGCCTTTTGGCCCAGCGAATCGCTTCCCACTGTAACAAATAGTTGGGCATGCGCTGCCGCTCTTTTTCAGTAGAGGCACCGTACATATAAATCGCCTTGTCGCCAAATTTGACCAGCACCACGGCCGCTACCGGCTCTCCTTCATACTCGGCCAGCAGCGGTTGGGCCATGCCCGCTTCGTAGAAGCTGGTCCAGGCATCCCGATAATAGTCGGGCGGGCGAATGGTGAAGTCGTCCCGATCGGCCGTTTCCTGGTACATCTGCAAAATGGTGTCAAAGTCGGCCGGGCTGCCCTGCCGCACCGTAATCCCCTTGCGGCCGGCGTAACGAATATTATAGCGCGTCTTTTGTTTCATCCCCATCAGCAGCTCTTCTTCTGACGGCTCCAGATAGAGTTCTACCGTGTTGCGGAACTGAATCTGCTCGTTGGCAAAGTGCCAGCCCCGTGCTTGCAGCTCTTTGACAAACTGGCTGCCCACGGGAGACGGCCGTTCCTGTTCCGCTCCCCACGCCTTGACCACATCGGGATCAATCTTAATCAAAATCGCCTTTTCCTGGCGGGCCACCTTTTCCAGTTGGGCCAACACCTGGCGGCGCAAAGGGCCATCGTTGTAGTCCAGCGCCGGCCCTTTAGGCACATATAAAATCGAAAAAGGCGTTCGGGGAATCTTCCGCTTGAGGAGCATCGCTGCCGCCAAAGGCTCCCAACTGCTCTCGGCCACCGTCAGCAGCAGCGGGATTTTCTGCCAGCCCCAGCGAGACTTAAAGTCGCCCCAGGTCCAGCTTTGCAGCGCATGGGCGTTGGGTAAACGGCCCAACGCTTGCTGCCAGGCAGCGGCCGATTTTTCTTGTTTAAACGTCGAAGCGCGATAAGGTTTGGTCATAAATTGTGAAACGTGATGCGTGAAACGTGATGCGTGAGGATTTTCACGCATCACGTTTCACGTTTCACGGCATTTAAAATATCCAACACATCAGCCGCCAGATCATACCGGCCGAACGCGGGCATCAGATAAACACCCTGCACAAACGGCCGTATTTCCGCCAACAGCTCCTGGGCAATCAGCACTCCCTCCTGCGGCGAATCGATGGCCTGGGCCATGCGCTGCCGCTGGGCGTCGGGGATGAGGATGCCTGGCACCTCGTGATGCAAAAATTCGGCGTTGCGGCTGTTGTAAAGCGGCTTAATGCCGGCCACCAGGGGGATAATCGGCTCCTCGTAGGTGGCCTCATACTGATCGATAAAGCGACGGGCCGCAGCCGGGTCAAACACCGGCTGGGTCAGGGCAAAGTCGGCCCCCATGCGGATCTTTTTGTGCAGCAGCTTAATTTCCCGTGCCGGATCGGCCGGGGTCAGGCTGAGGGCGCAGCCGACCACAAAACTGGTGGCCTGGTCGATGGCCTCGCCCGCCTTGTCCAGGCCGCTGTTAAACTGTTCCTTAATCAACTGGATCAGACCGGTGGGCACAATGTCGTAGCTGTCCATGGCCTCCGGATAGTCGCCGATTTTGGTGGGATCGCCCATGGTCACGAACAGGTTGCGAATGCCCATGGCGTGGGCAGCCAGCAGGTCCCCCTGGACGCGCAGCAAGTTGCGCCCGCGCGTGGGGAAGTGGAGAATTGTCTCCAGCCCCACTTCCCGCTGCACCAGATAAGCGGCGGCCCAGGCGCTCATGCGCATCCGGGCCAGGGGGCTGTCGGCGATGTCCAGGAAGCCGGCCCCGGCCCCTTTAAGCGTGCGTGCCCCTTCCAACAGCCGCTCGGTGGCAATGCCTTTGGGCGGACTCATTTCCACGGTGACCACAAAACGGCCGTTTTGCAGATAGTCGCTCAGTTGGGTCGGTTTAGGGGAAACGGCCGTTGTCCGCTCGGCTCTCTCCATGACCTGAATCCGGGGCAAGGGGTGACTGCTCTTGCCCGGCGTGTCCAGCGCCTGGCGCATGGCGGCAATGTGGGCCTGCGTCGTACCGCAGCAGCCGCCCACCAGCCGCGCCCCGGCCTCGACAAAAGCGCGGGCATAGTCACCAAAATAAGCGGGCGTGGCCGGATAGAGTACCCGGCCGCCGTCTCGATGCTCCGGCCAGCCGGCGTTGGGTGCAGCCGCCAGGGATAGGCCGGGGGCGACTTTGCCCATTAGCGCCAGCAGGCGCAAGACCTGGGCCGGGCCGCCGCTGCAGTTAACGCCGATGGCGTCCACGTCCAGTTGGGCCAGCGCCTGGGCCACGCCGTCGGGAGACTGGCCCAGCAGGGTACGGTCGTCGCGGGTAAAGGTCATCTGCACCACAATGGGGATGTCCGGCGCAATCTGTCGCGCCGCCGCCACCGCTGCGCCCACTTCCTTAACGTCTGACATCGTTTCCAGGATGAGCAGGTCCACCCCGCCCGTTTCGGCCTCGCCGCCGGCGCCGACCAGAGCCTCTATTTGCTCGGCAAAGGCCGCTTCGGCTTCACTTTGGCTAACACGGCCCAGCGGAGCCAGTCGTGCCCCCAGCGGCCCCACCGACCCCGCCAGCAGCACGTCCTTAAAGGAGCCGGCAATGACGCGCCGGGCCACGGCCACGGCTGCCTGGTTGAAAATCTTAACATCGTCCTGAAAGCCATATTCGGCCAGCTTAAAGCGGTTGGCCCCAAAGCTGTTGGTCTCAATAATATCGGCCCCGGCGTCGATATA
>JAWOIM010000013.1:0-5335 GCA_046484685.1 Chloroflexota bacterium
CCAACTGATTTACGACAGCCAGCGACAACGCCTGGTTTTGTACGGGGGCTATTACGAACAAAACGAAGAACAATGGTTTTACACCGACACCTGGGAATGGGACGGCTATTCTTGGTATGAAGTTGAATTTGATACGGTCGCGCCGTACGCCACTATCTTCAAGATGGTGTACGACCCAACTCAAAACAGAGCGGTTGCTTACTTAAACTGCGATCCTACCGGTACCTGGTTTTGGGAAGATCAACAGTGGTACAAACCGACCTTGACCACCGAACCACCCGTACGCTCTCAGCATCACATGGTTTACGATCCGCTGCGTCTACGCACTGTTTTGTTTGGCGGTCACTGCACCGGACAGGGCGGAGCCTTGCTTAACGACACCTGGGTATTGGAAAATGACCAGTGGCGCGAATTGACTTTCTCTCGTACCCCTTCACCACGATGGGGACACGTCATGTTTTACGATTGGCAGCGACAAAGTGTGATGCTTTTTGGTGGCGTGGATGGTCAGCGGTATAAGAATGATATGTGGGAGTTGTCTTTTGCACCAGGCCCGCAAGAATAGGATGGTTGAACCAGACCCGTCCGCACTACACGAAAAGAACATTTGTTCGCCCGGTGCAGCCTTTCCCCACTATACTCCAGATTGGCATAGGATTGGTAGTAACCACGCCGGCGCCGGCACTGGCCCAGGAAACAACAGCGACCCAGGCCAGGAATCTGAACTGCGGTCAATCTAACGGTGTCCCCCCCACGATTTCGCCCGTCGCCGTATCCAAATACCAGATACTGCCGTCCTCAGCCAACAGCCCTATTTCTCGGTCGCTCAGCCAGTTGAGCAAGGTAAAGTTGCGCTCATCGGGAGGGAGGAGCGTGGTTAGGCTGTTGTCTGTTAGATCGAGACGGGTAACGGCCGTCAACGATTCGCCGCACGGGTTTAACACCTGGGTCAACAAAATCTGTTGGCCGTCGGGCGACCAGGTCAGCCCCCCCACCTGCCAGGAGTCATCATGATGGGGCAGGTCGACGGGCGTTTCCGCGCCCGTCGCCAGATCGTGCAGGTAGAAGCCGCCCCCAAATGCTCTATGGTAGGCTACCTGTTGGCTGTCGGGAGAAAGAGCCAGGACCATCTCGATATAGGGAAGCAGTTCAGTCGTGGTGCCATCGGTCAGGTCCAGCCGCCACAGGTCGCCGCCGTTGACGAAAGCGGCACAGCCGTCGACGGTGGGCACGTTGCTGTAGTAGAGGTAACGGCCGTCAGCCGACCAGTGCAGCGGGGCAGGATAGGTGAGGCCCAGGCCGCTGTTGCGCCATTCATCAATGACGCTCCAGACCAGATCGCCGGCGGCAGATTCCACAAACAGCTCCGCCAGGTACTTGGCACCGCTGGGGAACTGTTCCATTTCCTCCTCATCCACGGTGACGGGCGTAGAAATTTGGGCGGTCACGTGCCAACGGCCGTCGGGCGAGACGGTGGGCGGTTCTGCAAACGAGGAGATGAGTGTGGCGGTTATTTCAATTTCCTCGGGTTCCTCGGGGTGGGGAGAGGGGGTAATCAGTTCGGCCGTCGGGAAAACTATGGGGGGCGTGGGGGTAGCCGTGGCTGCGGCGATAGCCCTTGTGGGCCTGACCATTTCAACACTCTCTGGAGTGCAAGCAGTGAGACCAACGGCCGTTAACAGTCCAATAAACAAGAAAATAATTTGACGATACATAGCTTCTCCTTTGTACTATTTGTTTTCCCACCTCCCTTCGACGCCGTTCATCCTACCATAACTTGTGCGACCGCTTCTCCCCTCTACCCCTTCTTTTGGCATACGACCTGCCCATGTTACTCTTGCTGCCACCGTGGTTTTTGACTTTTATACCCCTTTTCATTATGATTCAGTTATGTTTAGCCTGTTTTATTGGACAAAAAAGGGTTGTCATGGGTAGCAGTCGCTGGTTATCAACCGACGAAATAGCCGAATATTTAGGCGTTAAGCGAGACACTATTTATAAATGGATCGAGCGCCACGACCTGCCGGCCCATAAAGTTGGTCGCTTGTGGAAATTCCGCCGGCAGGAAATTGATACCTGGATTGTCTCCGGCAACCAACATCGTGATTACGCCGCGACTCAGGCCCACCAGGACCAGGCAGAGTATAGCCCCAATTAACCAATGGATGTATTTCAAAACTTGTACTGAGCAAGGTCGAAATTAAGGAGGCCGTGTGACCCGAATTATTGCCAATGCCAACCAGAAAGGTGGGGTAGGAAAAACCACTTTAGCGATTAACCTGAGCAGCGGTCTGGTGCGAGCCAATCCCAAACAGCGGGTATTGTTAGTAGATGCCGATCCGCAGGCCAACGCCACGGCCGTATTTCTGGGCATACCGTTTGCAGCCGGACCGCGCACCCATATCAACACCATCTATGAAGTTCTGGTAGAGCAACTGCCGGTGAACGAAGCCTTACAGCAAATACCACTGGAAGGGGCTGCCGGCGGCACCCTTTCTATTTTGCCTTCTCACCTGGATCTGGCCTCCGCCGAGCTGGAGCTTGTCAATACCTTTGAGCGAGAACGCCGCCTGCGCCAGGCGTTGGCTCCTATTCAACACCAATATGATTACATTATCATCGACTGTCCTCCCAGCCTGGGCTTATTGACCCTCAACGCGCTCATGGCAGCCACTGAGGTACTCATTCCGGTCGATCCCGGTATGTTCCCTTTAATTGGCTTAAGCCTGCTCCATAAAACAATTGACATGGTGCGCCAATCCAACCCCTCCTTACACATTCTGGGCGTCGTGCCCACGCTGCAGGACCGGACGGCGCTGGCGCGAGACACGGTGGACCAACTAAAAGAGGCGTTTGGCGACAGACTGCTGCCGGCTATTCCCCGCCGCGTGGCCATTGGTGAGGCCCATGCCTCCGGTCAGGATATTTTTGTCTATGACGGCAATGGGGACAGCGCCGAAGCGTTTTCCGCCTTACTGCAGGAGGTAATTACTCGTGGCTAAGAAACGAACGGGGCTGAGCCAGACGCTTTTTAGCGGCATTGACCCCTACAGCCAGTCAGAAGCAGCGGCCGAAACAGGACGACTGGTCCACCTGCCCCTAACGGCCGTTCGCCCCGATCCCGGCCAGCCGCGGCGGCTGCTGCCCGGCAACTTGCAGGCCCGGCTGGCCGAGCCAACTGCCTATGAGCCGCTGGTTATCATGCAAAGCTGGCTGACACAGGCCGGCGCCCGAGACGGCCGTTTGCAAGAGCTGCGCAGCCTGGCCGACAGCATCGCCCGCCACGGCCTGATCAACCCCATTACGGTACGCCCCCTATCCCCCTCCCCTGCTACCACGCCGGCTGAGAGGGTCTCAGAGACGGCTAAGAATAACTATTTAATTGTCACCGGCGAGCGCCGCTATTGGGCCCATGTGCTGCTGGCTCTAGAAAATCGTCAAATTCAAATAGGCGAGCAAACCAGCCCCAACCAGATCCAGGCCCTGCTGGCCCCGGAAGGCATTTCTATTCGTGCCCACCAGCTTATTGAGAATATTAGCCGCGAAGACATTAACGCCGTAGAAAAAGCGCAGGGGCTGGTGGCTCTGCGCCAGGAACTAGCGGGGGTGAACCCGGGTTCACCCCCATCGAAAACGGTTCCCTGGACGGAAGTGAGCCACATGTTGGGTATCTCTAAACGATACCGCATCTACCTGACGGCTATCCTCGACCTCTGTGACGAAGCCCAGGCGATTATCATGGCCCACAATCTGGCCGAAAAAACGGTGCGGCCTATTGCCCAAAAATTGAAGAAGCAGCCAACATTACAGGTAGAAGCCTTACAGCAGTTAGTCACCTGGCAGCACGAAAATGAACTGGAAGAGGGGGCAGACCGGGCCATCAGCAACAAGGCGGTGGGAGAGCTGGTAAACCGGCTGCTGGCTCGTGAAAATCGGGCCGGCCGGCCGCGGCGTTTACAGGTTGCGCCCCAAACAGAAAAATTTCGCAGCACCATGCGCCGCACCATGCGCTTCTTTGATAAACTCAAAAGCGACGATCTGGTTCTGGTGGCTCGCGACCTGGCTTTAGACCAGACGTATCAGGAAAGCATGGCCGACCTACAAACGCTGCACAGTCACTTAGAACAGGTGCTGCGCCATGTAGAAGAGTATCGGGCCAACAGGTAACAGCGTTGGCCTTTGGGGTAACCGGTGGCCGGTGCCGCGCATCACGCTGGGCTTAGCAGGGCTGAACGTGTGGGCGGCCGCGAAGGGGTGCACATTACCCTGCACCCCTTGGGCCGCCAGCTTGACAAAGCCATCTTTCGTAGTTGTAAAAGGTAAAATTATTCATGAGTGAAGAACAATCTCTTGTGCCCGTCGTTCAGAAAACGGTCACTTTTTATGAGGATGAGATCACGGCCGTTCTAATCCAAAGCGGCAGCGGCAGCGACATCTATGTGCCCATTGGCCAATTCTGTGACCTCTTGGGCATCAACCGGCGCACCCAAATGGAGCGGATTAACGAGGACGCTGTTCTCTCGCGCAAGATTGCCACCATCAGTGTGACCGGTCCCGGCGGGCCTCAGCCCACCTACTGCCTGCAGCTAGATTATCTGAACGGCTGGCTCTTTAGCATTAATGCCAACCGGGTCAAGTCAGAGGTACGCGACCGCCTTATTTTTTACCAGGAGCGCTGTTATCAGGTATTGGCCGAAGCGTTTCGTGAAGGGCGTTTGACCACCGATCCCGACCTGGATGAGCTGCTTAACAGCAGCGAATCACCCGCAGCCCAGGCCTACCGCATGCTGCAAGCGCTGACAAAGCTGGCGCGCAATCAGGTGCTGATGGAAGCTCGCCTGGAAGCCCAGGCCGGCACGTTGGAAAAACATGAGGCTCAGTTAGAGGAATATGGCGAGCGGCTAGAGGAAGTAGAGACCACGTTATCGGCTCCCAACCGGTTTGTGACGACCGCCCAGGCCAGCCGCCTTAGCCAGGCGGTTAAGGCGGTCGCCCTGGCCCTGGGAAAAAAGACAAACCGCAATGAATTTGGCGGCGTCTATGGCGAACTGTACCGTAAATTTGAGGTGACCTCCTACAAGGAAATCCCGGCCGTGAAATACCAGGAGGCAATGGGCTTTCTAAACGAATGGTATCAGTCGCTGACCCATGAAAACCTGCCGTTTTGAAATGAACGCGGCCTTGAGTGAAGGGGTGTGGGTTAACCTACACCCCTTTTTGATTTAAAGCGAAAGGGGTGAACCCGGGTTCACCCCCCCCCAAAAAAAAAGAGTGGGCCTATGCTATTTTCGTTGGAACTGTGGGCTTGTTTCTGTGTCATGATGTTTGTCTTGCC
>JAWOIM010000042.1:0-4325 GCA_046484685.1 Chloroflexota bacterium
CCGGGCCGACGTCTATGGCGACGACTTTCTCTTTTACTATTTGCAAACCTTTGAGGTAAGAGCCAACTGGCGCCAGCCGCTTGTGGAGTACAATGTGGCCTATGTGTTAATTGAGCCGGGCAGCCCGTTAACGGCCGTTCTTACCCTGGATGAACAATGGCATACTATCTATCAAGATGACATCGCCCACATCTTCCTCCGCCGCTAAAAAGAGGATGGACAGCGGACGACGGACGATGGTTGACTATCGTCTACCCCTGATTAAATCAGGGGCTATCATCCATCGTCCATCTGACTGGCTCTGGCTGGCTCTGATCGGGCTGCTGGTGCAGGGCTTTTGGGCGCTGCAGCTTGATTACCCCTCCTATACTGATGCCTATTACTACACCAGCAACGGCCAGCGATTGGCCCAGGGATACGGCTTCACCGAGCAAATTATCTGGCTCTACCTGGACGATCCGGCCGGACTGCCCACCCCCAGCCACACCTATTGGATGCCCCTGACTTCGCTGCTGGCGGCGGCCGGCTATCTGCTGCATGATTCCTTTCGCGGGGCGCAGTTGTTCTTCTGGCTGCTGGCCGGGCTGCTGCCCCTGCTGGCGGCGGCAATTGTAGTCTGGTTAGGCGGCCGGCGCTGGCAATTTTGGCTGGCCGGCCTGCTGACGGCGGCGGGCGGCTTTTATGCCCATTTCCTTAGTCAACCCAGCACCTTTGCCCCCTTTGCCTGGGCAGGTGGCGGCTGTTTGCTGGCTCTGGCCATTGCTTCGAGGCAAGAAGGCAAAGACCTGTCAGGTCTCGGCTGGTGGCTGCTGGCGGGTGTGTTGGCCGGATTGGCCCACTTAACGCGGGCCGATGGGCTGCTGTTGTTAGGCATTGGTGGCCTCATCTGGCTGAAGGACTGGCGCAAGGGCCGTGCGTTGCTGGTGCTGTTGGCCGGCTATGGGCTGATTATGGGCGGCTGGCTGCTGCGAAACGGGCTGGTGATGGGCACTCCCCTGCCCACCAGCGGCACCCAGACGATTTTTCTAACCACCTACGCCGATATTTTTGCCTACGGCCGTTCCTTTGACCTGGCTCACCTGCTGGCCTGGGGCTGGCCGGAGATTGTGCGTTCCCGGCTGGATGGGCTGTCGGTGGCTCTGCAAACTTTTGTGGCCGTATGCAGCTATATTATGCTGACCCCGTTTGTCATTTGGGGTTGGCTGCATACAGCACGGACTACATGGCGGACTGTGGCCCCCATGAACTGGTACGCCCTGGCTCTGCTGCTGGTAATGAGCCTGCTCTTCACCCTGCCGGGCAGCAACGGCGGATTTTTTCACTCCTCGACCGCCCTCTGGCCCTGGTTCATGGCCCTGGCCGCCATTGGGCTGGATCAAACGGTGGCCTGGCTGGCGCAGCGACGCTCCAACTGGCGACCGGAGGAAGCACGGCGTGTCTATGCCGGCATTTTGGTTGTGGTAGCCTTTGGTTTAAGTTTGTTGGTGGGATTGTCTCGCGAGCCGGGGGTGGTAGTTTCTGAGGCTGAGGTATATGGGGAAATCAAGGAGCTGCTGCCGGAAACGGCCGTTGTCTTCACCGGTGATGCGCCCGCTTTTTATTACCATACCGCTCTGCCCGCTCTGTCTGCCCCTAACGAATCGCCCGCGGTGCTGCTGCAAATGGCCCAACGCTACGGGGCCACCCACCTGCTCCTGGACAGCAGCCCCCCTCCAGCGTTGGCTATGGTGTATACTGGTGGCAACCCTGTTGAGTCTATCCATTTAATAGCCGAAGTAGACGATTTGCGTCTGTATGAACTACGTAGTAAGTAGTTGGACTTTGTACGTGAAACGTGAAACGTGATGCGTGAAACGTGAGAAGTTCGCACTAATCATCACGTTTTATGTTTTATACATATTGGATTCACCTATGAAAAAAGAGTGGTTGCCCCTGGCGGCCGTTCCCCTCGTTCTGCTGCTTTTTATTGCGCTCTCCTGGCTGACGGGCGGGCTGGGCTTTCCCCTGGATGATGCCTGGATTCACCAGACCTACGCCCGCAACCTGGTTCGCAGCGGCGGCTGGGAATTTGTACCGGGTGTACCCAGTTCCGGCTCTACCTCGCCCCTGTGGACGCTGCTGTTGGCGTTGGGCTATGGGCTAAACCTGCCTTACCGTCTGTGGGCCTACCTGCTGGGTGGGCTGTCTCTATTCTGGCTGGCATGGAATGGTATGGCTTTATGGCGGCAGGTTTGGCCAGAACGGGCCGATATGGCCTGGGTGGCCGGGCTGCTCCTGGTAGGTATCTGGCCCCTGGTCTGGGCGGCCGTTAGCGGTATGGAGACGCTGCTGTTTGCGGCGTTGGGGATGCAGTTGATCGTACTTTACGGGAATGTCGCTGAGCGACCGCTGGGCGAACAGCATGTTCGCGAACAGCAGGCAGTAATCAGTGAGCAGTATTCAGTGATCAGTAGGCGGTCTGTGGTGGTGATGGGCGTGCTGGCAGGGCTGTTGATTTTAACGCGACCGGATGGGGTAGTACTGCTGTTGTTGTTGGGAGTAGGGTTGTTGTTGGGAAGAGGGGAAGAGGAAGAGCGGCCGTTTACGCTACGATTGCAAACGGCCGTTTTGTGGGGCGTGACGGCACTGCTGCTTTTGCTGCCCTATTTTGCCCTCAACTATTGGCTCAGCGGCACGGCCTGGCCCAATACTTTTTACGCCAAACAAGAAGAATATGCCGTGGTCTTGGCCCGGCCGCTGTGGGAACGGGTGGGCAGCCTGCTTTATCTGAGCCTGGGAGGACCGCCGCAGGGCTGGCAGGGTATGTCCAGCCCTCATTTGCTGCTGCTGCCCGGATTACTCTGGGCCGGCTGGCTGGCGCTGCGGTCCGATTGGGGCCAAAAGCGATTGTGGCATACGCTGCCCCTGCTGTGGGCGGGTGGCCATGTGCTGCTCTACGCCTGGCGGCTGCCGGTAACGTACCAACACGGCCGTTATATTATGGCCGCCATGCCCGTCTGGACGCTTTATGGATTGGCCGGATCCATTGCTCTGCTGCTCCTGTTCCAGAGCGAGATTGGTACGCTGTTGCGGCGCGTGGCCGCTCTTTCATTTGCGGCCATGATGGCTATTTTTATCTTGCTGGGGGCACAAGCCTATGCCGCCGATGTGGCCTTTATTGAGGGGGAGATGGTTACAGTGGCCCACTGGCTGGCCGAAAACACTGAACCCCAGGCCCTGATAGCCTCCCATGACATTGGGGCGATCGGCTATTTTGCCGAACGGCCGTTACTCGATCTGGCCGGTTTGATTACGCCCGAAATCATCCCTTTGCTCTCTAACGAAGCGGCCCTGGCTCATTATGTACTGGCCAGCGACGCCGACTACCTGGTAACGGCTCCCGGCTGGCCTTACAGTGACGTAACCGGGAGCGAAGCGGCTACGCTTGTTTTTAGCACCGGTTATGAATGGACCCAACTGAGCGGGCTAAACAATATGGCCGTGTATAAATTGCAAAGAATGGAACGCTTGCCTTGAGTCACTATGGGTGCACTTTTGTTCAATAGAACGCGGATGAACACAGATTGGCTAACGCGAACGGATAAACGCGGATTTTTTGGTTTTTATCCGCGAAAACTTGTGCTGAGCGAAGCCGAAGGATCCGTCCTATCGGCGAAAATCCGCGACCTATTCTAAAATCTGCAAAGGGAGTGCTTGAATTTATCAAAAGGGAAAAGAGTAAAGAAACAGATTGTCGGGCCGGCCCCCAGTTCATACTTTCTTTTCTGGCCGGTCAATGGTATACTTTTTATGACAAGCTGCTTACTTCACTGTCTAATTGTATCCATGACTCTGCTGAAAAAAGGTCTAAAAACCGAGTTTTTCAAGGCCAACTACTCTGGTGATTGTGATGCTGTTTAGTTAAAAACTCGGTTTTTTCAGTGGACTCATCCATGTTGATCCCTGTAAAACCATGTCCTACACAATAAGGAGGCTGCCGTGTCTGAAGAAATTAAGTTACTAATTGTAGATGACCATCCTGTTTTTCGGCAGGGTTTGTGTGATGTACTAGACACAGAACCTAATATGCGCGTGGTTGGTGAGGCAGCCGATGGTGAAGTGGCCATAGCCCGGGCACTTGAGGTAGACCCAGACGTTATTTTAATGGACATCAATTTGCCCACTATCAATGGGCTTCAGGTAACACGTCGCATCAAAGGGGATATGCCCGATGTGGCCGTCATTATGATTACTGGGTATGATGACGCCGAGCAGGTGTTTCATGCCTTCCGGGCCGGAGCTTCAGCTTACTGTCCCAAGGACATTACGCCAGAAGCGCTGGTCAA
>JAWOIM010000286.1:0-4107 GCA_046484685.1 Chloroflexota bacterium
GATGCTTATGTTCATCTTGTACCGTATGTCGAGGATGAAGAAGAGATTTTTTTGAAGACGATTGTTCCCAGCCGGAAAGCTACAAAGCAATATCTGGGAGGCGAAAAATGAAAAAGTTTAAATTGGACCAGGAAGAGAAAAGAATTTTAGAAGCATTTGAAGCGGGCGACTTTGAATCGGATATGACGGCAGAGCGCCGGGCTTATCTGGCACAGTTGGCCGAAGCCAGCAGCAAAAAAGACAGGCGGATCAATATCCGCATTTCTAGCCGGGACTTGTCGGCTATTCAACGACGGGCTTTAGAGGAGGGAATCCCGTATCAAACGCTGGTGGCGAGCATTTTGCACAAATATGTTTCTGGCAGCCTGCATGATGTGACGGCGAATAGGAAAGTTGAGCAGGTGTAACGGCCCACCACTCATTTTGAAGATGGGACGAGGTGGGAAACTGCCGTGTAGCCTGGCAGCCCATTCCCGTTTGACGCAATTGACATGACCAGTTTATACTGTTGAGAAAAAACAGATGCTGGTCGTTACCTGGTCGTCTTTTTCATCCACAAGCCAAACAATACAGCGCTCATTTTAAGTGCGCGGGACATGGATAGGAAAGAGCGGAGACGATATGAGCGAAAATAATGACACGCGATTAACCAACATCTCACAAGCGACTACAACTGCCCCATACGGCTTATACTGGACACATTCAGATCGGATAGGATAGGAGAAGCCGATGTCTACATTAACCTACAAAAATCAACTGCCTTCCCTGATTGACTGACAAAACTTATCTAACCACAGAGAACACGGAGAGCGCAGAGAAAAATAAAGGAGAAATTGTTTTTTACAAATTGTCTACACCTGTCATTCTGAGGCCTGATGCGTTGGTTCCGCCACCATCCTCACTTTCCCAGAAAGCTTGGCCCGCGGCCACATCTCTTTTCATCGCTGGACCAAGAGGCAAGATTGGAGAGAACAACAGTTGCATATACAACTTTGTTTGCTATACTAAGCTTATGTTTGAGCGATGTCTTTATTTCAACAGTAACGCGCTAGTGCGCAAAGTGAATCACATTTGGAAGGACGCCTACAATGAAGTGAGATTATCGCCTTCCCATGCTTACCTGTTGCGCCTGGTGTTGGCGCAGCCGGGCCTATCGCAGATAGCCATTGCCGAAGAGCTCAATCTCGATAAATCGACCATCACCCGTTTTTTGAACAAACTGGAGACAGAAGAGTACGTCAAACGCACCGTTGCCGTTAACCGCAGCACACGTGAGCAAAATATTTATCCTACTGAAAAGGCCCGGCAACTCCATACCCAGTTGGAGGAGATTGGTGATACGCTTTATACCATTATGCTGGCAGAAATTGGCGATGACGATTTGCGGCAACTTGTGAACAATTTGCGGGATACAGCAACAAAACTATAATTTTTTATCACAAAGTTGTATATACAACTTTGTATAATAAAGGAGACTTATTATGGCAATCATGACACAAAGTGAACACTGTTACGGCCGTTCTGCCCAGGATTTACGCGGCAACACCCTTACTCCCACGGCAATGGGCGCCCGTGCTGCTCTGGAAACGTTCTATTACGCTTTTAATCAACGCTCGCTACCCGTCTTTGACGCCGTGTGGGCGCCGCATGCCCTGATTCAGCTTAACAATCCGCTGGGCGGGGTGCAGCGCGGGCATGAAAGAATTCGGGCCCTGTACCAGCGTATCTTTAAGGGGCCAGCCCAGGTGTGGGTGGAGTTGTATGACATCGTGGAGTATATGGGTAAGGAAACGGCCGTTTTCGCCGGTCGTGAACGAGGTGAATTTGTACTGGATAACGTCACAGTGCCGCTCAATATCCGCACCACACGCGTGTTCCACTACCTGAGAGCTGAACTAGGCTGGCGCCAGGTGCATCATCACGGCTCGATTGATGATGCCGATTTGCTGCGCCACTATCAAAAGGCCGTGCAGGGAGAAGCAACGACTAACTGAGTGTCTCATCAGCCAGCTTCATTCATAAATTAATGTAATGAATCGTCCAGGCTGCCAATGATGTTCCCCTGTTGGTTCAGGGCGATGACCAGCCCGCTGTTGCTCTGTTGCTGATGGCCAGCATCATCTCCGTGGGCAGCTTGCTCAGCAGCGCCAGATTAACCGCTTCATCTGACGGTTCTTCATCCAGATCTGAGCAACTGCCTCACGAATTTCATCAACGCGCAAACGAATTCGGGGCCAGGAAGTTGAGAGTAGCACGATAACTGCAATCTGCCATTGCGCCAGATTCTGCTGATAGCGCAGATTTTGATCGGTCGATATAAACACCTGATACCCCGCTTCCTCCGCAGCATTTAACAGCTTACCATTGGCCAAGTCAGACCAGCCTTGTTCATATGCCGTTGTGATAGTGTGATCCGGCAAGAAACGGCGCAAAGGTACAGGCGTACCTTGATCAAACAAGATTTTCATCGTCAGGCTCAGGCAGCAACCGCAAGTCTTTCCAGTTCATAATCAAGAACGGCTTCCACTTGGGCGCGTTCTACGCCAGGAAACCAGTCCAGAAATTCGTCAACAGTTGCGCCGTTCCGCAAATTTTCAAACAAAGCAGCGACCGGGATGCGCGTACCGCGAAAAACCCAAGCACCACCTAGCTTGTCCGGATCTCGCTCGACTGCCTCTAAGTTTTCCCACTGCTCCATTGCTCTTGCTCCTTGCCAGTAACTACATCTATTTACCGTTCATTGTAACAAGAAAAGCAAACTGTTACCAATCATCTGGTCCGGGCATAAATGGCCGAGTCACTCTACTGAAAAACCTGGGGCCAAAAGCCGGGAGAGCGAAGAAAACCAGTTTTTCTGCTATAATGACGGTGCGATAATCGTAGTAATTGCGCAGAGGTAAAAACGATGGCTACCAAGATTCGTAAACAATTGCATGAACAAATTGACCATTTACCCGATCATCTGGTTGAGCAAATTGCCGACTTCACTTTATTTGTGATGGCCAGGCGACAAATAGCGCCCCTTTACACTGATTGGGGCCAGCATGAATGGCAAGATTTCACCCTGGCCCAATTCTTCCGCGAGGATGATGACGTTGAATACGCCCTGGAAGATGCTAATGGTGTATAATACCAGGTGAAAGCTGTTCGCAATTGCAATGAATTGAAGGCAAGTGGCATTATGAACACAACTTACCAGATTACAGCAGATCAGGATGATATAATTATACGTTTTCCTCGTCGCCTGGTGGATGAGGTGGAATTAACGCGACTACTCGACTATATGGAAATGGAATCCATCCGCCGGCGCAGCCAGATGTCAACCGATGAAGCCAATGCCCTGGCTAAGAGCATCAAACAGGGTGCGTGGCAGCAAGTCAAAGCACTCTTTATATGATTTTTACCCATTGGATCACGAAAGATTCCTCACTCCGTTCGGAATGACACAAGCCCCTCGGGAGCGCGGTAAGAAACCGCGGCTACCAAAAGAACATCACGCTTCACGTTTCACGTATCACGCCCCTCCCCTAACAAATTCGCGGCAGCATCTCCCCCATGAGCAAATCCACAATGCGCGTGCTGCCGATGGTCGTTTTCATCAGGACGCGGCCCGGCGGCTCGGCCTGTACTTGGCCGATGATGACTGCTTCCTCGCCGTAGCGGGTAGCCCGCATCACGTCCAGCACCTTGTCGGCATCCTCACGGCTGACGAGGGCCAGCAGCCGGCCTTCGTTGGCGATATAGAGCGGGTCAAAGCCCAGCATCTCACAGGCGGCCTGGACCGCCGGCCGCACCGGAATCGACTTCTCATGCAGCAAAATACCGACCTGAGATTGGCGGGCAATCTCGTTGAGGGCGCTGGCCACGCCGCCTCGCGTCGGGTCGCGCAGGACGTGAATCTGGTCGCTGGCGGCCAGCATGGCGGCCACCAAATGATTGAGGGGGGCGGTGTCGCTGGTTATCGCCGTTTCAAAGCCCAACTCCCCTCTTGCCTCCAAAACCGCAATGCCATGATCCCCAATCGGGCCGGACAAGACCACCACATCCCCCGGCTGGGCCTGTGCCCCACCAATCACCACGCCTTCAGGAATCAGCCCCACGCCGGCC
>JAWOIM010000296.1:0-6547 GCA_046484685.1 Chloroflexota bacterium
TGCCAACCGCATCAGTTGCTGTGCTTTTCGAGAACGTCGCACGGCGAAACGGATGTCCTCAATGGCGCCGACCATCCAAGATTGCAGAACTGGCAGGAAGGACTGCCCTTGGCGCGAATGTACGCAGCGGGAATCTTGAGTTGAGCCCGATGAACGAGAAACTTGCCGCCCTGGTACCTGACGGAGCGTATCCATTGATCTTGGATGCGCTTCGATTCCCCGCATCTGCGAGAACTGATCCGGGAACGGGCCCGGAAACGTCAGAACGAAGCCGATCTCCTGTTTTCCCAGGTCGTCGATCGAGCTGTCGGTACAGGATTCAGCGCAAGCTGCAAACGGTGGCCGTAGAGACCAACCGCATGTATGCTCAAACGTTGGGCATTAACCAGTCGGTTTCGGTGACCTGCGTCAAGCCGTCGGGCAACTCTTCCCAGTTGGTCAACTCCTCATCGGGTCTCCATGCTCGCTGGGCACCCTACTATGTTCGCAACGTGCGTGTGGGCGCGCACAGCCCCGTCTTTAAGGTGCTGCGTGATGCCGGCGTGCCCCTGGACCCGGAAAATGGGCAAACGCGGGAGAATGCCATCACCTGGGTGGTTCATTTCCCGGTTAAGTCGCCGGAAACGGCCGTTACCCGTACCCAACGCACCGCCCTCGAGCAGTGTGAATTCTGGCTGCAAAACAAACTCAACTACACCGAACATAATCCCAGCGTCACCATCACCTACCAGCCTGACGAAGTGCTGGACCTGATCAAATGGATTTGGGAGCATCAGGATAAAATCGGCGGTATGGCCTTTTTGCCTGCTTTTGATGCCCAATATGATCAGATGCCCTATGTCGAAATTGGCCAGGAAGAGTATGAACAACTGGTGGAGAAATTCCCCGACATTGACTTTGCCAAGATTTACCGTTACGAAGAAGAAGATCTGACAACGGCCGCGCAAGAATTGGCCTGTATGGCCGGTGGCTGCGATTTCTAAAAGCAGAAAAAGTAGAACATGTCCGATCATGTGTAGTGCATACCCCCGACATACCGGGTATGCACTACGCATGAGGCGCAAACTGTCTTTTTTCTCCCGACTATACTGTATTGTAACCTAGATTGTAACTTTAATAAGGTATAACGGTAAAGAATGGTGTAGAGGTTTGACACAAAGTAAAAATTCAATCATAATAAAAGGCATCAGAGAAGTCGGGGCAATAACATGTTAAATAGTTGTTGCCTGAAAAGTCAGATCGCGTTCTTGCAGTAACTCTTGAAACGTCGCGCCTGACACAACTTAGTGCCAAGATGTGTTATCATAAATCGTTAGGAGCAGAGCAAGAGATGAAGACAGCAAATCAGCCCCAATCAGAAAAACAAAAGACTCAGAGCGAACGCTTACCTTATGAAATGCCGGCAGTTATTCATGAAAGCCTGATTACTACCCGGGCCGGAACCCCCTTTGGCAACCCAGATGACAATAACGCTGTTGATCCGGCCGACCTGTTTGGTAGTTAATAAAGCGGACTATTAACTATTTTACAAAAAGCTGGATAGCCCACCAATTTTATGATTGGTGGGCTATTTATGTTAGGGTAAGCTGCCCGGATTAGGAAAGGGCCACTCGCGAAAGTCAGTAGGACAGTAACCGGTATGGCGCCAATAGGGGTAACGCTCCAGACTGCGACCAGGGGCGGCGACCAGCGGACAGGGCGTAATGCCGGGGTAGGACCCATTGCCATAGACCAGGATATCGACCAGTTGGTTGTTGGCATCCAACAATAAGACTTCATCCCCTTGATTCCCCAATTGAATAAAGGTGTCGGGATGGCCCCAGTGGGGGTCTTTGGGCAGCACCGGTACAGTAGGGTCGGTATCCACGACTTCATAGTCGGGATTAAAGCCGAAATAGTCATAAAAACCGGTGGCCGTGGTGGCGATGACGATGGTTTGTTGTGGTCCGAGGATCGTTCCTGGTGGGAAGCGGCGCATATCTTCATAATCGTCGGGGTTGACGGCGTCGCCGATACCATAACCGCTGATATCGATAGGCGTTCCGGCGGGATTGACCAGTTCGATAAATTCGGCCACATCGGGGCCAACAGGATCGTAAAGAACTTCGCTGATGAGTACGTGGTTGGCCGGTCCGACGTAGCTCTCGAAGATAAGGGGCAGGTAGGCACGATAAGGCCAATCACGCCAAAACATATCGGCCAGCAGTGCGTAGGCCTCGTTAGACTGGAATTGAACGGCCAGTTCCCGATTCCCTTTGTTGGACTGCTCGGTGCCGTTAATACTGCCGATGTGGATGTATCCCTGGCCTTCAATCTGGACCAGCACCATTTTGTTATGGATACCCTGGCCGGTGGGGTTGGTGGTGGCGCAGTCCAGGTCTAGCTGTTCGGCCTGGGCGATGGCCCGAATATAAACGCAGGTGTTGGCGTTGCTGTTGGCAGCCTGCTGCTCATCGAAGTAGCTGTCCAACAGTAGGTGAACAGAAGCGCCTCGTCGTGCCGCTGCCAGGTAGGCTTCCAGGCGGGGATTGGGGTCATCCTGGGGATTACTGGTCGATGTGCCCCAATACGGCCGTTCCGTCAACTGCTGCACCAATACGACATCCCCCGCCCCGGCTCCATGTACCAGCCCCAGCAGCCCATCACTGTCGCGCAGGCTGTTTTCCGGCCCCTGGATAAGCGTAAAGGGGAAGGTTCCCTGGAAAACGGCCGTTTGCGGATAGCGCACCCCATAACCAATGCCGCCCGTTTCCGTAATGGGGACAAAGCCAGATGGCGGTGGCCCATAGATAGGATGGTCCGTCTGCCAACGGTGGATGTCAATGGGGCGATAATAGCGATCATGGTCAAAAATGGACTGGACATGGGCTACCACGCCGGGGGCATCGGTCAGCAGCATCAGGCCGCGCCGACCCCAGGTGCCGTCCGTCTTGTCGTCGTCGGGGTGGCTGGTCGGGCTGAGGTTTTCACTGCTGATCAGGACGCGCCGGCCGTCGATAATGATGAATTTGGCGTGGAGAAAACGGTAGCGGCTGCGCACCCGGTTCTCCTGATCACTGGCCATAAAGTAGCAGGCCCCGCCGGCCGTTTCAATTTGCTGGCAAATGTAGCGCCCCTGATTCGTATAGCCACCAGGCGGTGTGCCATCCAGCAGCAGGGTGACGCTGACGCCGCGCTGGCTGGCAGCAACCAGGGCATCGGCAATGCCCAGATGTTCAAAGGTCATGCTCTCAATGGTGATGGTTTGTTGGGCACCGGCGATAAAGTCGACCAGCGTGTCGTAGCTGTTGTCGGGGGCGATAGAGAGGGTAATCACGGCCGTTTCTGTCACCGCATACGGAAAAAAGAAGCGGTCTAATTCCCAACCGGCATATTGAATTTTACGGCCGTTGATGACATCCAGGGTGGACTGTGCCCAATCGGCGGCGCTGTTGGTGTCGGGCACGGGCAGGCCGGTGTCCTGGTCCCGCATCCGATAGAGAATTTGCCCTTCCTCACCAAAGAGAGTGCCTACCCGGTAAGGCTCGACGGCCGGGCCAAGCCAGCCCTCATGGGTGTTGTCCCCTTGTTTGTAGACCAGCACATCAATGATATTGTTTTCAGCGTCGCGTAAGACAACGGTGCCGCCATTATTGCCCAAAACGGGCCAGCCGTTCAGCACCAGGTCGGCTGCAAAACCGAACTGCCGCTCAAAGGCCGGGCCATTACGGGTTAACCAGAACAGGCTGTGGGGGGGCAGCGTGGTTCCCGGAGGAATCGTGGCTATGCGGTTGCCGGTGGCGTTGATAAGCTGCCACTGGTCGAGGGCAATGGGATAATCAGCCAGGCTGCGCAGGGCGACCGCTTCATCCAGGTCATTCAGCTCATAGCCATCATACAGCACGGCGTCGATGAGGACGAGTGGGGGGCGATCATCTTGTATCAGGGTGGCGGCGCTGCTGCTGTTGTTGCTGTGGTTGGTTTCGGTAACGGCCGTTGTCACCCAGGCCGTATTGGTCAGCCAGCCGGTAGCAGTGGGGGCAATCGTGGTGGTAAAGTGGAGGGTAACGGCCGTATCGGTGGTCACCGTGCCGATTTCCCAAACAATCAGGTTGGGGGCTGGCCGGCTGTGGGGAAATTGGCCATCGTCGGCCACAAACGTCAGAGGAGCGGGCAGGGTGTCGGTAAGAAAAACGGCCGTGGCCGGCAGCGTACCCAGGTTGTGGATGGTCAGCGTATAGGGCAGCGTATCGCTAATGGGGATCAAAGCCGGGGCCGTTTTAAGCAGGGCCAGATCTGCTTCGGGTGCCGGGGGTTCGGGTGTGGCTGTTGGGGTAGGGGATGGGCCTGGTGTGGGCGTAGGGAGTGTGCCAGCATAAGTGGTCATGGCAAAATCATCTACCATTAGACGTTCACCCCCAACGCGCCGAATCTGAATGATAATTTCATCCTCTGTGCCACTGCCATTAGCCTGGTTGATGGTTCCGGTGACTTCTTTCCAATCACTCGAATCTTCTAACCAGGTATTGTTAATGGTTTGCACGAATGTCCAATTGTTGCCGCTGTCGATGCTATATTCAACGATATAATTCGGGTTTGGACTATCATCCCAACGGCGTACCCATACAGAAAATTCACCAACGCCGCCACTGCTAATAGTTGCTCGCCAAAAAGAGCCAGTAGCGTTGCGTAAGCGCCAGGCGTAAGCACCACTTCGTGTTTTATCAAAACCATCCTGTTGGCCTGCGGTTTCGCGTAAGGCTACATCTGCATAAAACGTGATATGGGAAAAAGCTGTATTAGTATATGCTTTGG
Source organism: Chloroflexota bacterium (assembly GCA_046484685.1). Classification (GTDB taxonomy): domain Bacteria; phylum Chloroflexota; class Anaerolineae; order Promineifilales; family Promineifilaceae; genus SLGK01. Next base: position 4,795 of record JAWOIM010000296.1, read on the forward strand.
TACCATAGGAATTTAGACCACCACCGTCAATGCTTTTCCAATAATTATCCTCGTCAAAATTCTCAACGTAGTCGTTTGTAATTTGGTTTGACAGAGGCAACGGGGTCACGTTGTCATTAGACGTAGCCAATGGTACGGCTTTTTCTCCAGCCGCACTTCCCAACTGTGTAAATGACCATAACAGCAGCAGTGGCAGCCCAAAGGCAGCCAGTAACCAGACAAGACGGTTCATGGCGATTCTCCTTTTGGTTGGCCTAACTGCTGTTAGGGTGTTGGCTCCAATTACTGTACAATAAAACAGAAAGTGAAGTCAAGTGTGCCAGTCTAATAAAGGCTTGACAGGCTATCATAGATTAGATAGCATCCCTTCCTAACTAAAATGGGCTGCTTTTTGCGAAGGTAAACATACGATGAATCGACCAGACTCTACTTCAGCCACGCCGGCTAAAATGACCTTTACCGACTTCTTGCGGGCGCGCACAAAATTTATCATCGAGCCGATAGTGAGCTTTATGGCCCGCTATAACCTCTCGCCTGACTTGCTGACGGTGCTGGGTGTGGTGGCCCATATCTTTTTCGCCTGGCTGTTGGCCATTGGTCAGATGCAGTGGGCGGCCGTGGCCATGTTTTTTATTGCCCCGCTGGATGCTTTGGACGGGGCGCTGGCCCGCAAACTGGGGCGCAAACAGGGTGGTTTTGGGGCCTTTCTGGATTCGACATTGGACCGGGTGGCCGAGATTATTTTGTTTGCCGGTTTTATCTTTTATTATGTACTGCAAGAGGATGCCGTGATGCTGGGCGTGGCTTATGTGGCTATCACCGGCTCGCTGATGGTCAGCTATGCGCGGGCGCGGGCCGAGGCACTTGGCTTTTCTTGCAAAATCGGCATTATGAGCCGGGTAGAACGCTACGCCGTCATGATGTTTTTCCTGGTGTTGAATTTGCCCCAGGTAGCCCTGATCATCCTGGCCATTTTTACCTACTTTACGATGGGGCAGCGGATGCTCCACGTCTGGCGTCAAAGCAATGTGTGAAGCGTGATACGTGATACGTGAGGCTTCTTCACGTTTCACGGGATAAATATGATGAAAGAATATGGGGCGCTCATACGGGCGTGGCCGCTTTATTGGATTTTGATTCTGGTGGGGGCATTGGGGCTGCTGACGCTTTATGCTGTTCACCTGGCGACCGGGTTTGTGCCGGATCGGGTCGCTTTTTCTGTTTTTGATTTGCCCGTTTATTGGTATGGCATGATTATTGCCGCCGGTATCGGGCTAGGCGCTTATCTGGTGGGGGACCTGGCCACGGCGCGGGCGCAGCGATTGTTTGCCCAGACTGTACCCAGAGCCGTAGCCAAACGGCCGTTGTCTACCCTCCCGCTCGCCGACGATATACAGGCCCATTTGCAGCGGCAAAAGCTGGCCACGCTGGGCGATTTACTCTGGCTGTGGGGAAGCAATCCGGCCCAATTGTCTCTGCCGGCGGCGGACCGAGAGCGGGTAGCAGTGACAGTGGGGCAGGAGCCGGCAGTTGACCCCCTCTGGCTCGAACAGCCGGCCTGGAGCAGGTGGAGCGCCGATCATGTCTGGAATGGCCTGCTGCTTTGCCTGGTTTTGGGCATTATCGGGGCACGCCTTTATCATATTATGACTCCCTCGCCCAGCATGACCGCTTTTAGCTCTTTTCAAGATTATCTGAATAATCCCGGCCAGATTTTTAACCTGCGCCGGGGTGGGCTGGGCATTTACGGGGG
>JAWOIM010000408.1:0-4797 GCA_046484685.1 Chloroflexota bacterium
AACATCAATCAGATAAAGGGGGCTGTAAAATACAGCCCCCTTTATCTGATTGATGTTTGCCAGGAGCGCCTATTTTTCATGCTCCTTTACCACGATATCCGTGTAGCGTGATTTTTCAAACCGATATTTTTCAAACCGATTGACTGCATACGACCATATGTTCTATAATAGGGGCATGGATACCCTGATTAAACTAGAAGAAATTGCTGTTCACATGGACCTGGAACCGGCCGAAGAAACGGCCGTCTTTCCCCCCCTCCACCACACACCACCTAAAGTAGCACCTTGTGGCCAGCTCCTATCGCCGAATACGCCCCCCACAAACGTGGGTTATATCAAGGGCCAGCCCCAGGCCGCCCCCCGCCGCCTCTCACGGCAGGAGGCCCGGCAGCAGGCGTTGGGCATTTTCCACGCCACCGTTTCCGGCAGTCGCACCATTCCTCTGCTCAAGACGATGTTGACCACCGCCTGCGAGCGCAACTGCTATTACTGCCCCTTCCGCGCCGGTCGCAGCTACCGGCGCGTCACCTTCCAGCCAGAGGAGATGGCCGATTCGTTTATGCGCCTTTACCGGGCAGGCATGGTGCAGGGCCTTTTTCTTAGTTCTGGCATTATCGGGGGCGGGGCACGTACTCAAGATAAATTGCTGAATACGGTCACCACTTTGCGCCAGAAGCATCGCTTCAAGGGCTACATTCACCTCAAGATTATGCCCGGCGCCGAGCAAGCCCAGGTAGAAACGGCCGCTACCCTGGCCGATCGTCTCTCGATCAATCTGGAAGCACCCAACGAGGGGCGGCTGCAAGCCATTGCGCCCAAGAAGCAGTTTGCCGAAGAACTGGTACGGCCGCTGCAATGGCTGGCCCAATACCGTGAAAACAACCCCCATTTGCGCCACGCTTCGACCACCACCCAATTTGTAGTCGGCACCGGCGAAAATGACCTGGAACTGCTGGCCACGGCCGCTTACCTCCACCAGCAGTTGAAGTTGGCCCGTACTTACTATTCTGCCTTTCGTCCCATCCCCGACACGCCGCTGGAACATCTACCGCCGGAAAATCCGCTGCGCCAACACCGGCTCTACCAGGCATCGTTCCTCTTCCGAGACTACGGCTTTGACCTGGAGGAGATGCCTTTTACCCAGGCCGGCTATCTGCCCCTGGACAGTGACCCCAAACAGGCCTGGGCCCAACTGAACCTGTTGCATAATCCGGTGGAGGTGAACCAGGCCGACCGGGAGATGCTGCTGCGCGTGCCCGGTATCGGTCCCAAAGGGGCCAATGCCATCCTGGCCGCCCGCCGTCGAGGCCGGCTGAGTGATCTGATCCATCTACGGGCGATTGGCGTGGAAACGAAACGGCCGTCTGCCTATGTGCTGCTGGATGGCAAACGGCCGCTGCGCCAGTTGTCGCTGTGGTAAAAACAATAGGGTGAATAGTGCAGGTAATCTATTTATTAAACAACAGCCGCTTGGTTAACTGGCGCAATTGCATGGGGCTAACCGGCTTAAGAAGCACCAGATCTGCTTCAGCATGTAGTTCCTCAGCCCGCAGATTATCGGCCGTGGCCAAAATAACGGGGACATGAGCCAATCGTGCCTCACTACGGATATATTTCAAAATTTCTAACCCACTTATGTGAGGCAGATGCAGATCAAGCAGGACCAAATCAGGGACCGTTTTGGCCAGGCTGGCCAAAGCGGCCTGGCCATCGGCCGCACATTGGGTTTTTAACCCGATAGATTCTAAAGAAATTGAAAAAATCTCGGCTATCTGGGCATCATCTTCCACGATTAAAACAAAAGAACTACTCATGAGAAACCTCGTTTATGGATAATTCGGGTATTTTTAAGGGCAGCCAGACGGTAAATACACTGCCCTCGCCCGCTCTGCTTTCTACATCTATCCGGCCGTTCATCAGGTGAACAAGATTATGCACAACTGATAGACCTAATCCATACCCTTTATGGGGGCTGCTGGTTGAACTATCTGCCTGCCAAAAAGGGTCGAAAATTTTGGTTTGTATGTCAGGCTTCATGCCTAAGCCTGTATCATGAACCTGGATCTGCCATCCATTGGCCGCGGCCGGGGCAATATCTATCTTAACAGAGCCGGCTGTTGTAAATTTGACGGCATTATTGGCCAGGTTAAGAATAATCTGGTGCAGCCGTCTCTCGTCCCCGATAATAACTTCAGGCATGCCGGCTGCGCAGTTCAAGGTGAATTCTAATCCTTTTTCGGCCGTTACGGGGTACAACAATCCTTCCAAAAAGTGGATCATGTCGGCCAGGCGAAATGGCTTTTCGGTGATATTCAACTTTCCCTGTTCGATATAAGATTGGTCGAGTAAATCACTAATTAGCCCACCCAGATGATGGCTGCTTTGAATAATTTGTTCCACAAATTGACTTTGTTTTGGCTGCAAGCCGCCCATCACCCCATCGTTTAGCAGTTCTGCATAACCTAAAATACCGCCCAGAGGGGTACGTAGTTCATGGCTGACTTTGGTCAACAGCAGACTTTTGTATTGGCTTGCTTCTACAGCCTGATCACGCGCAAGGGCCAACTGCCGGGTGCGGTCTCTTACCCGCCGCTCAAGAGCATCCCGCTCTTGTTGCAGTAGATTCTTGGCTTGAGTGGCTCGCTGCCAGGCTTTGTCCACGCTGCGCAGCAAAAAGGCGGTGAGTACCGTCACCATAGCAATATTGACTGAATAAATGGCGAGGGCCAGGATCACAAAATAAAAGGTGTCAGGTGTGGCAGGTTGCCCAGGCGGAATAGCTAGGGGATGGTAATGACCTTGAGAAATTTGCCAGCCGAAAATAAGCAGCGTCGCCAGATTGATAAAGACAATGATCAGGCCGGTACGCCACCCTTGTAAAAGGATGCCTAAAGCAGACAGAGTCAGGAAAAAAGTAAAGGCCTCAACCGAATACCCATAGTTGACAACTTCTATGAAAGCGCAAACGTAGAGGGCGATCAGAAAGACGCGAACTCGATAAACAAATTTGATGCTGCGGGCAAGGCTTAGAACGGCAACAATAGCGACGCCTGCGCTAAAGGGAATAAGAACCCCTATAAAAGAGGGATTGATTAGCGTATAGGGAACAGCCCATAGTATGGCAAAAATGGAAAAGACCAGGGCAAAGCGCAGCATGGCCGTAAATGCCTGTTCGAACAGTTGGTTGAGGTTGCTGCTTTCACCCACCATTATGTCTACATCTTCTCTGATTGAGGGAATGAGGAACTTTATAATGGTTTGCAGAAGCGTGTTTGCCGGGACTTGGGGGAAAAGCGCAAAATCCGTTTCGGCCGTGGATAGCTCCGGCGTTTGCTGAATAGGCTCCCGATCGTCAGTGAGCAGTGATCCCTTGTGGCCGCCCGCCAGCGTGGTAATAATATGGCCCAACGGCCGCTGCTGCTGATCGTATAGGGGGGCGATCCGCACCCCGTAGCGCACTTTGACCTCCCCTTGCCCAATCACGATCTCATCTTCTGTTTCTGTTTCGGCCTGCAGATAGGAAAACAAATGGGGCCAGGGGGCCAGCACATCTTGCACCAATTTGCCAATTGCCTGAGAAGTGGGCAGGCCAATTGCCTGGGCTGCGGCCGGATTAATATCGGTGACACGCCCCTTGGTATTAACGATTAGCACACCTTCGCGCATCCGTTCTACCACTAAATCACGGGCGATGGGAGCAATATCTATCAACCGGGAGCCAAAAATTCCCCAGGCCATGGCTATCACTGAAATAGTGAAAGCGAAAGGCGTCAGGTCTAAATCAGGTATGGGACTGAGGTTGGTAAAATAGAGAATGTTGCCCAGCCAGGGGGAAAGAACGGATATCAACAGGGCTGTCACCTGACTACGGTACAAGCGCCGCATATGCCACAGACCGCGCAGGACAATAATGGTGCCCACCAGCAAGAAAAGGTAAGAGACGGTAAAGTGAACCCAGAACCAGGGGCCATAGGTCACACCCAGCAATGTGAAGCCTTCACTTTGCAAGATCGTTGTTTCGGCCCAAATGAGGCCATGCCATTCGTTGGTCCAGACGAGCAGCATGGTGGTCGTTGGCATCAGGGCCAGCCAGGGTAAGGCCGACCACAAACGATTTTCTCTTTGTTGGGTGTAGGCCAGGCTAAACCAGAGCCAGAAATAGGGGGAAAGGGTGATGCCAATATATTGGATTTTGCCGGCCAACACTTTGTTGGCGAGCGTGTCGGCCATCATTTCGAAGGCGTAGCCTGAACACCAGAACACAACAACAGCGGCGATCAATCCCAGAGGGACAGCCCCGTCAACATGGCGGCGTGGCCAGGCATAGAAGGTTACCAGAGCGGCCAAAAAGGCCGCAAACAACAAAGGAAATACAGCGGGGGAATATTCCAGCGGCAGCATAATTTTTAGGGTGCTACTGATGCAGAGAGATGAGTCAATCTGTCTTTATTGTAAATTGTAATGTGAATAGCAGTTTACCATAAGGTTGCATTAAAGGGTAACCTTATTTACGTGTTTTCAACAATAATTTGCTGCAATATTACATTCTTCACTTGCCCCACTACCCCAATCGTCTACAATGAGTTTTATGAAACGATACCTCTTACTTCTTATCTTGTTGTTAGCCTTGGTGGCCTGCGCATCCGGGAAGGCTCGGAAGGCTCGCGATCGTAGTCGCCGTCCCGGTCGGGGTGATTCGTCCCAAGAACGCTCCCGGGTTTGCTGAAAGATCGAGCCCCGCGACCAAGAAGTCGCGGTTGTTGTTGTCCATCCTGATCGAATAGATCACCCACCAGG
>JAWOIM010000513.1:0-2824 GCA_046484685.1 Chloroflexota bacterium
TTGCCAGGAGTAGTTAAAGACGGCCTGGAGGCTGCGATGACGCGCCGGCACGTCCCGCGCCGTTGTTTCCAACTGTAATAGATTGTTTTGCAGTTCGGCAGCAATGGCGCTGAGGGAGAGCCAGCGCGTCCAGTCGGCGATCAGCTCAATGCCCAGCGGCAGACCGTTGACAAAGCGGCACAGCCCCACGATAGCTGCCAGATTTTCTTCTGTCAGCAAATTTTGACCGGCAGCTCGTTCGGCCCGTTCGGCAAAAAGGCGCACGCTGTCGCTGGCCACGACCGTTTCCCACTCATCCCCTGCCGGCAGGGCCAGCCCTTCGACCGGCACGATCATTTCTACCTGAAGCTGCAGCGGCTGACGGGATGTGGTCAAGATCGTTACCTGGGGAGCCTGGGTCAGCAGCGCCAGTGTCAGCCCGGCCGCTGCCAACAGCGGCTCAAAGTTGTCCAGAATGAGCAGAGCCTGGCGTTGGCGCAGGTAGTGGGCCAACTGCTGTTTGGGTGGCTCACCGGCGGTAAAGTTGAGTGCCAGGCTAGCGGCAATGGCCGCAGCGACCCTGTTTTCCGGATCCGGAGCGGTTTCGCCATCGTCTGCTGGCAGCGCTTCCAGGGAAATAAACCAGACGCCGTCGGCGAAGTGGGGCAGCAGTTGGGCGGCAGCAGCCAGGGCCAGGCGCGTCTTGCCCACGCCCCCTTCACCCAGCAATGTGACCAGCCGGTAACGGCCGTCTTGCAGCCGCCGGCAAAGCTGTTCCAATTCGGCAGTGCGGCCGATGAAGGGGGTGAAGCGGGCGGGCAGGTTGTGGCCCGGTGGGGCCGGCGCGACAAGAGCGGTATCAGGAGGTAAGGCTTCAGCCTCAGCCCAGTTTGTTATCTGCTCCTGACGGATCTGCTCATAGAGAGCCGTAGTTGCGGCGGCCGGTTCAATGTCTAATTCTTCGGCCAGCAGGCGGCGACAGCTTTCGTATTGGGCCAGGGCGGCGCTGCGCCGGCCGCTGGCCGCCAGCAGGTACATCAGGTGGCGGTGGCCTTCCTCGTGCCACGGTTCAATGCTCAGCAGTTTGCGGGCAGCACGCAGGCCGGGTTTGGCCTGCTGCTTTTGCACGGCCGTTTCCACTTGTCGGTAGAGGGCAGAAACGGCCGTTTGCCGCGCCTGCTGGCGTATGCCCAGCAGCCAGGTTTCAAACTCCGGGGCGTGGGGCAGGTCAAAGCCGTCTAAAAAATCACCCCGATACAGGTCGCACAGTCGCTCCAAATCGGCAAAGCTGCTCTGCCGGAGTTCGTGCAGGTCCAGCCAGAAATTGTCCAGGCCAATCTCCAGCCGGGTGACGGAGAGGCAATTGTCACCCAGCACCTTGCGCAGCCGGGTAAGAGTAAGGCGCAAATTGGCGCGGGCGTTCCCTTCCGGCAGGTCGCCCCACAACAGGCCGGCCAGGATGGAACGCGCATGGTTCTGCCGGGTGACGGCCAGGTAGCTGAGCAGCGCCTGCCCTTTGGCCGAAATCTGTTCGGCCGTTAAGTCGCTGTCGCCGTAGCGAAATTGGGGCTTGCCCAGCAAGTAGAGTTCCAGTTGGCTGTTCATGGTGATGCCAGCAGAAAAATTTATGGTGATCCTGCAAATATGCAAGGCTGCCAGATTCTATGATGGATTAACGATGAATATATGATGGATAAACGATCACCTTATAGGCTGACATTATAACTTAAATATGGCCAAATTGGTCAATAAACGGTAATGGAGGCAGGCATGAAAACGAAAGAACAAAGAGAGGTATTGGTCATTGGCGCTAGTTTGGGTGGTTTGCTGGCGGCCCGTGTTCTCAGCGACCATTATGACCGTGTGACAATTCTGGAGCGTGATCCGGTGCATGATCAGCCCGAATCGCGTAAAGGGCAGCCCCAAACGCGCCATCTTCATGGGCTACTGGCTCACGGCTTCCAGATTTTTAGCCAGTACTTTCCCGATTTGCCGCAGGCACTGGCCGACGGTGGTGCTGTGGTGGGGGATATGGCTGAAATGATGAACTGGTACACCGACGGTGGGTATCGACGGCGCTTTCATATGGGCCTGGATGGAGCGACTATGAGCCGTCCATTTTTGGAACACCTGGTGCGTCAGCGGGTACTGGCTTTGGCCAACGTCTCACTGTTGGATAACTGTGCCGTAAAACAACTGCTGACCACGCCGGATCAGAAGCATATCACCGGTGTTCTTATTGAACGGCGCGCTGCCGCACAACAGAGCAGGCGGCTGCTGGCCGACCTGGTTGTGGATTGTAGTGGACGTGGTTCACGTGCGCCCCAATGGCTCAAAGCGTTGGGGTATGAGCCACCGCCGCAGAGTGAAGTGAAGATGGATGTGGGTTATGCTTCCCGCCTTTACCGGCGCGCCCCGGATGACCCGCGGGGGCAGCAGTGGACGATGGTCACCCCTCATGCGCCCCATGAGACACGCTTTGGGGCCGTTTTTGCCATTGAAAACGATCGTTGGATTGTCTCCCTGGGTGGGTGGGGGGGAGATCACTGCCCGACCGAGGAAGCCGGTTTTCTGGAGTTTGCTCGCCAACTGCCGGCCCCCGACGTTTACAATATCATTAGCCAGGCAGAGCCTTTGTCGGACATTATCCTCCATAAGATGATGACCAGTCTGCGCCGCCATTATGAAAAGCTCAAGCGCTTCCCGCAGGGCTACCTGGTGTTGGGAGATGCCATCGCCAGCTTTAATCCTACCTATGGCCAGGGTATGACGTCGGCCGCAATGCAGGCGCGGGAGCTGGATAAGCTGCTGGCCCAGCGGCCGTCGCCGGAGAAACTGGCCCCTG
>JAWOIM010000689.1:0-5418 GCA_046484685.1 Chloroflexota bacterium
CTTGAGCCAGTAGCGCCAATCGGTCAGGGGCAGGGCTAGGGTGCCACTGCGCTGCCATTCCCCATACAGCAAAAGCAGCACGCCTATACCGGCCGGGGGCAGCAGAAAGAGGGTAGTCAGGTGATTGGTCAGGCCCAGCCCGATGGTGAAGGCCAGGGCGACTGTAATCGGAGCGTAGTGCGTAGAGCGTAGTGCGTAGTCAGTGACTTTTTTCTCCGCTTTTCTCTCCGTGAACCTACTTCGACTGCGCTCCGCATAAGCCTGCGACTCCTCCGCGTCACTCCGCGTCACATCTTTTTCCCCAAAACCAATGAGCCGCAAGGTAAGCCAGAGGGCAGCGGCGACGAAGATAGCATGCAGGGTGTAAACTTCGGCTTCAATAGATTCGCGCCAGAAGGTGGGGGTAAGGCCGATAAGGATGACGCCGAGCAGGGGAGGCAGCGGCCGTTTCAGCAGCCCATAAGCCGACACAAACAGCAGACTGAGGGCCACCAGCCCATAAAGGGTAGCGGCAAAATTGAGCCGCCAGGCGACGGAGCTAATCGGCACATAGGTAAACAGCTTGCCCAACAGCAAAAAGAGAGGGTAGCCGGTAGGATGGGCAATGCCCATCTGGGGAGCCACCACCTGGAACTCAAAGCTGTCGGCCCGGCCTACGGCGTGGGAGACGGTGAGCAGATAGACGGGCAGCAGGGCGGTTACAACCAGGAGCGGACCCCAGCGCAGCCAGGTGCGGTCTGAGTCATGGGCAAAGTGGCAAACGGCCGTTAACCAGAGAGAGGCTGCCAGAATAACGGCCGTCCGTGTCGGATTCAGGTCGGTGGGCAGCAGGCTAAAGGCATTGAGCAGCAGGGGCAGCAGCAGAGCCGGTGGCCAGGCCAGCCGGCGCCAGAGCAGCCAGCCTGCCAGGGCCAGCAGCAAAGAGAAGATGACTGCGGGGAACGGCCGACCCAGCCAGGCCAAGGTGGGGAAAAAGAGTTCAAACAGCAGCCGGTTGGTGGCCAGCGCCGTGATCAGGCCCGTCAGCAGCAAAAAAAGTGGGAGCCATAAACGTCGCACAGAATCAGGTATCATCGCGTTTTATTTTACCTGATCCTAAGGGTTCGCCCCAAAACAAGTTTGTAGTTGCGGCTTTAGCCGTCCTCCCCGCTAAAGCGGTTACTACAAACCAAAAGTCAAAAGTTAAGTTTGAATGAACCCTAGGGATGCAGCCGGACGAGCCCCTCCGGCCCGCCGATGATGGCCTGGGTGGCAATGCCCAAAAAGAGGCCGTGCTCCACCACCCCGCTGCGGGCACGCAGGGCCTGGGCCAGGGCCGGGGCGTCACTGATAGCCTCAAAGTAGCAGTCAAGAATGATATTACCTTCGTCACTGTAAAAGAGATCGTCCTCCTGCCGGCGCGGAATGACCCGTGCCCCCAGCGACTTAAGGTAAGTGGTTACGGGCTGACGAGCAAAGGGAATGACTTCAACGGGTACAGGCGCGCGTTCACCCAAACGGCCAACTCGTTTGGTATAGTCGCCAACAATAATGACCTGTTTGGAGGCCAGGGCCACTATCTTTTCGCGCAGCAAGGCTCCCCCCAGCCCCTTGATCAAATTAAGGTGAGGATCAATTTCGTCGGCCCCATCGATGGTGACGTCTACGGTAGGATGCTGGTTGAGATCGCTCAGGGGAATCTGCCAGGCACGGGCCTCAACGGCCGTTGCTTCCGATGTGGGGATGGCTACGATCGTTTGCAGTTGGCCCATTTGTATTAACTGCCCCAGGGCACGAACGGCGTAAACGGCCGTGCTGCCCGTCCCCAGACCCACAACCATACCGGACTGAACGGCCTGAACGGCCGCTGCAGCCGCTGCTTGTTTATAATCGGTCAGCTTGCCTTCATTTTCCGTCATTGAGTAGCGCCTTCATCCCGATCAGACATATCTTGTACTCTTCGTTGCAGCCGGCCTGTATCTAACTGGCGTTGGGCCAACGTTTCCTCAAGTTCACTTTTGCTGCTGGGTGAATCGGCCAGCCAACTGCTAAACGTTTCCCGATCAAACACTACCACACGCACATCAGACAGGGCACGAACGCTGGCCATGCGCTGCCGGTTTTCCATAATGCCAATTTCACCAAAATAGTTGCCGTCGCTCAGGCGGGCAATATGAACGTTACGGCCGTCGGGCAGGGTCTTAAACACTTCAACCAGCCCTTCAAGAATAATGAAAAACCGATTGGCTTCATCACCCTGGTGAATAATTTCGGATCCGGCCGCGTAAAAGCGGGTGCCGCCGGGTTCACCAGTGGTAATCGTCTGAGCATTATCGGCCGGTTTAGCATACTTTTCGGCTGCTGACTTAAAGGGGGGCACAGGCCTGGCTTTTACTTTTGGCAAAGCAGCTTCAGGAGCCGGCTGCGGATTGTCTTCCACCTGCATGCGCTGGCGCACAATGTCTTCAATTTCCTGCCGCAATGCTTGTGAGCGATTCAGCCAACTGAAAAACGTCTCATAGTCCATGGCAAGCAGTTCTACATCCGTTATGGCTCGGATAGTAGCAATGCGCCGGATCCATTTAACCAGCCCGACTTCGCCAAAATATTCACCAATCCCCAAATGATTTATGACCTCATTCTGCCCATTATCATCCTGGCGTAGTGCTTCCACCTGCCCACTGGTAATAATATAAAACTTGTCGGGGATATCCCCCTGACGAATAATAACGTCACCCGCTTCATAATTGACTGGTCCAAATTTTGGTTTCTGCTCATACATAACGTTCTGACCTCAGTCTATTTCTGCTAATCTTGCTGGCAGTAGAGGCCCCACATAAAGGGGCACTATTGCTCTCAACTTAAGACCTGACAGGTTTTTCAATGTGATGTCGCTAAACGAGACCGTTTACCGAAACCTGTCAGGTCTGTCTCTTAAGTTGACACTTATGAAATATGCACTATTTGTCTGTGTCCGTCATAGACCAGAGACGCAGCAGTTCGGCCACGCTCCAGGCCTGGGCAATACAACCGCGTGGCAAAAAGGGGGCATCTCCATCAAAAATTTCGCTAATGCTGCCGATGCCATGATCGGCCAGATGGTGCAGCAGCGGTTGTAAATAGGTACGGGCCTGTTGCTGGTCTTTGTAAACGCGCAGGTGAGCCGCTACAAAGGGACCGATAAGCCAACTCCAAACGGTGCCCTGGTGGTAGGCTTCGTCCCGCTTGCGACGGTCGCCCACATAACGGCCGATATAGTCATTGTCGTCAGGAGAAAGGCTGCGCAGGCCAGGACCGGTTAATAAATGGCGGGCGCAGGCATCAACAACCGAGCGCTGCTGCTCTGGGTTGAGCGGGCTGTAGGGCAAGGAGATAGCAAAAAGTTGGTTGGGACGTAAACGGCCGTCTTTCCCTGCCGGCCCATCAATCACATCATAACAATAGCCCATACTTTCATTCCAGAAACGGCCGAAACCTGATTGCACCGTGTCGGCCAAGGTGGTGTAGGGTGCGCCTTCATTATAAAAACGGTCGGCCAGGTCGGCCATAATCCGCAGCGCATTATACCAGAGAGCGTTGATTTCTACCGGCTTGCCAATGCGCGGCGTGACCACCCACTCATCCACTTTGGCATCCATCCAGGTTAACTGAATGCCTTCTTCACCGGCATACAGCAGGCCGTCGCTATCGTCCATGCCAATATTATAGCGTGTGCCACGCTGATGCCAGTCGATAATCTCTACCAGGGTGGGGAACAGCTCTTGCACCAGTTCATCATCCCCGGTGGCCTCTTGATAGGCGCGAATAGCCTCAAAATACCAGAGCGTGGCATCAGCAGTATTGTATTCGGGCGTTTCGCCGGCGTCGGGGAAGCGGTTGGGCAGCATCCCCCGGTCGATAAATTGGGAAAAGGTACGCAGGCTGCTGGCGGCTATTTCCGGCCGGCCGGTGGGCAGAGTGAGACCGGGCAGGGCGATCATCGTGTCGCGCCCCCAGTCGCTAAACCAGGGATACCCGGCAATGACGGAACGGCCGTTTTCATCGTTGGGAGTCGGCCGTCTCACCACAAACTGATCGGCCGCCAGGATCAACTGCTGAATGGGATCGGTCAGCGCCTTGTTGCGCGTAACATGCCCAGCCTGGCTGCCGCCCAACGCCCGATTGAGCAGCGTCTGCTCATACTCTATGCGCTCCTGATAGGCCGCATCACCATCTAAGTTGGGGGAGGGGTCGGTGCTGGCCACCAGCGTCAGCGTATCGCCCGGGTCCAGGGCGGCCCGAATCAGCGCGGCATAAATATGATCCTCATCCACGTCATTCTGGCCTCGATCTTCCTCAAGTTTCAGGTGGAAATCTTCATACCAATCAAACTGGGGTGTTAAGCTGGCCCCTGGGGCAAAAAAGTAGAAAGGGGTACCTGCCTCATTATCAATTTGCAGGCGCAGCCCGTCGGGGATAGGCTCAATTATGGGGTCCCAATCGTTGACAATGGTTGTCTCGTGATAGTCACGGCTGTTGGCAAACAGTTTGGCTTCCAGGCCCAGAGGACCGGTGGCGCGGGTCAATTTGTATTGGATATAGGTGGTGTTGGCTTCCGGTTGCATCCAGATCCGCTTTTCCAGCAGGGCGTTGGCGCAGGCATAGGTCCAAACAGGGGTGGTTCCTTCTAAATGAAAGCGGTTGAGGTGATGGTGGCCGTCCGGTTCGACCAGACCACTGCCCCAGCGGTTGGCATGGAGGGGATAGAAACGGCCGCTTCGCGGGTAAATACCGTCATATTCGGCCGTTTCATCAACTTTGGCTACCAGCAAGGTACGACCCAACGGCGGTCGCAGTGCGGCCACCAGCAGCCCATGATAGCGGCGCGTCAGCAGGCCGGCCACCGTGCCCGAAGCAAAGCCGCCCATACCGTTGGTGACCAGCCATTCGCGCCGTTCGGCCGTTTTTAAATCACCACAGACTTCACGCCCAAAATCTAATGCCATTACAGATGTCTCCTGTGTAAATGTAACCCAGGTTGTTAACCTGGAAAAGCAGCAGGTTGGCAACCTGCGTTACGTTTTCATTCGCTAATCAGTCCATTTTCTGAAATGCCCATTTGCTGGTGCACCGCGGCGCGTGTTGTCTCCTTCAAACTTAGACAGAGTGCATAATGTGGCGCAGCCATAACCAAAAACTCTTACCACAGAGGGCACAGAGGCTTGTCACCTCGACAAGCTCGGCACAAGCTCTGAGCAACGCCGAAGGAACACAGAGTTTTTTCTCTTTTGCTCTGTGCCCTCCGTGTTCTCTGTGGTGCAAAAATTAACCCGCAGCCATAAGTAGCTTATGGTGCAGTTCGCAGGTAATATAGTTATAATCCGACTTACCAATTTTCACCAACAAATCACATCAGGTGCAAGGCACTTGTTAGCCGTACTTCATTAACAATTCACAAAT
>JAWOIM010000697.1:0-5178 GCA_046484685.1 Chloroflexota bacterium
TTCTTTTTTGCCGTTAAATACTTCTGAAAGAAACGTTGAGCTATAAGGCATATCATACCTGCTAAGAATTCCCTTTTGCTGAAGCCGCAAACTCACCTGCGAGATATGGCGGGATCGCCAAAAGCCGTGCAAATGTGAGGGCCGTACACCATTTGCTGTGCCGGTCCAACCCGAGCCACATGAGGAAAACGGCTCAGGTCGAGCAGGCTATCAACCGAGGGTATGGGTGTTACGGTAGTTGGTGTTTCGGCCGTTGCCGATCGCTGCCCCATTGCAATCAGGCTGCTAATGAGGATGAGAGAGAATACGGCCGTTGCGGCCACAATCACAATACTGGAAACAGACTTTCGTTCGTTCACTTTACAACCTCCTGTACTGTTAAGAGCGCCCCAACCAGAAACCCGGTTTTTCTCAAAAAACCGGGTTTCTTCTACTCAAAGACAATGACCCCCCGCGCCACGTCGCCGCTGAGCATGGCGGCGTAGGCCTCATTGATCTCAGACAGCCGATAGCGCTGCGAGACCAGTTCATCCAGCTTGATCTGGCCGGCCATATACATATCCAGGAACTTGGGAAAGTCGCGCCGGGTGTTGATGCTGCCGTAATAGCAGCCCTTGACCACCTTCTCCTGGCGGGCAATGAAGGCCCCGGAGAGGTTGGTTTGCTCATAGACGGGCGAGAGGCCCACCAGAACCAGCGTGCCGCCCGGCCGTACCACGCGCAGCGCCTCGGCCTGCACCTGGGAATTGCCTATCGCTTCAAAGACGTAGTCGGCCCCGCGGCCGCCCGTTAGCTCCAGAAGCTGCCCGCGCGTTTGCCGGGCGTCGCCGGCCAGGACGGTATGGGTGGCCCCAAACTGGGTGGCCAGCTTCATTTTGGCCGGACTGGTATCGACGCCGATGATGGTGCCGGCCCCGGCCAGTTTGGCCCCTTGCAGAATGTTCAGCCCCACGCCGCCGCAGCCGTAGACGATGACGCTGTCGCCCATCCGCACATCGGCCGTATAGAGGACAGCCCCCAGGCCGGTAGAAACGGCGCAGCCGACCAGGACGGCCATATCCAGGGGTACGTCGCGGCGAATGGGCACGCAGGCCTGTTCAGAGACAACGGCATGGTCGGCAAAGGTGGCCAGGCTGCAAAAATGGTAGGCGGGTTGGCCGCGCCAGCTCAGGCGGGGCGTGCCGTCGAGCATGACGCCGGCCCACATCGTTTTCAGGTAAGTTTCGCATAGGCTGGGCTTGTGGCGCAGGCAGTAAAAGCAGTGGCCGCAGTCGGGTGCCCAGTTGAGAATGACGTGATCGCCGGGCTGAACGCGGCTGACGTTGGGGCCAACCGCCTCGATGACGCCGGCCCCCTCATGGCCGGCTACGGCCGGAAGGGGATGTTTGGTATCGCCCGTGACCAGGTGCCAGTCGCTGTGGCAGACGCCGCTGGCCACCAGCCGCACCCGGACCTCGCCTGCGCGAGGGTCAGCCAGGGTCAGAGTATCCAGAACAAAGGGGGGCCGGTCCCAGTTAGCGACCGGCCGGTTGGGCATGGTTTCTTGAATAACGGCGGCTTCGATTTGCATGGTTTACCTCATTTGATTGCTCTTGGGAGAAACCGGGTTTTCTACAGGTTTGGTAGCATTTTCCCATATTGTTCCCGAAAAAACCCGGTCTCCAGGTTAGTGGCCCTGTATGAAGGGCAGGTAGAGATAGTAAGTGTCGCCTGGTATCGGAGTGGCGGTCGCTGTCGCTGCCGGCGGCGCGGTGGGTGTCGCGGTGGGCGTTGGGGTCGCAGGATCGGCCGTAGACGTTGGGGTTGCACTGGGCAATGTGGTTGGTGTCGAGGTTTCCGTTGGCGTTAGCGTAACCCAGGGTGTTGACGTAGGTGAGGGGCTAGATGTAGCTGTTTGTGTCGGAAAGGGGCTGGAAGTAGGGGTCGCCGTTGCCGTGGCTGCCGAGGTCGCCGTCGCCGTATTGGTTGCTGTTGGCATTGGTGTAGAGGTGGTTGTTGGTGCGATTGTGGCCGTGGCTGTAACAGTTGGTGTGGGGCTCCATGTCGGGGTGGGACCAGGGGTGGGGACCTCTGGTATAATCTGGCCACAAGAATCATCCCAGCCAACAAACTCCAGCAGCAGCCAATCAACTGAGGAAGACAGACTATAGCCATGCAGCCGGAACAATCCGAAACGATATACTTGTACCCTGGTGTTGTTATTCATGCCGACTGCTTCATCCCTTACCGGCAGACGCAGCAGGCGGCCACGATCAATATGGTCGTTGAGAGCCGCAGACAGGGTATTCCCATTGACTACCCCAGGGAAGGTGGCTACCCAGTCTTCAATATCCAGACTGATATCGCTGGGGTCAATAGCATTGACAAAGCCACGTACTACGTGGGGGTAATGGGGGGTGCTTTGCTGTCCACCATCCCCATGATTGGTGTAATCCCGTGTATCGCCCGGCCAGAGCAAGCTGTTGACTAACGTTGAACTGGAGGCATTGATACCAGTATTCCAGCGTAAAAAATGAAAACTGTTTGTTATGGTGGGCGTTAGCCAAAGGCGATAAACCAGGCCGGGTTGGGCATCTGTTAAGTTGAGGTCAGGGATATGATTGACAAACTGTTGGTAGCCGGGTGGGTTAGGTGGATAGTAAAAGTGTGCCGGGTCGGGATAGGGATTAGAACCGGTTCCAGGCGGTGTGGCAGAGCGAGCTTCAAAATGAGGTGCAATGGGGAAGGCTGAACAGCCGGCCGTGACATCATGGGAGTGAGTGGTAGGGCCTTCGACCGACCAGACATAGGTATCGAAATAGCCGGCACTAAAACGGCCGTTCAAATACCCTCCATAAAAAGGAGTACAACTTTCCATAGTGGGGTTTTGGTAATCACACTGGTTATCACTGGGGATGGTGATGGTGTAAGGTGGCGTTATCCATTGGTTAGTGCAGCGATTGTTGCCGGGCACATCTACGTGAAAACAGCGGTCTGTGTTGGGATCGCTGGCATCGCCGTATAAGTAGCCCCAATCCGTTTCTTCGGGGATGGGGGCCACCTGATGCTCAGGGGCGCTAAAGGCCAGAGAGTCAAAAAAGAAGGCGATAGGGGGCAGTGTGCCGGCATCTAAGTCAAACGCCGTAACGGTGATGGTTTGTCCGGCAAATTCCGGGCCTACATAGAGCAAAGGGTGGTCGAGAGGTTGGCTGTAAACAGCGCTGCGCGGGGCATACCCATTGGCCACGATGCGAATCCCGCTGCTCCAATCGACGTGGGGATTGTCCACAAGGTGCAGGCGGCGTACATTACCGTCACCGGGCCAATCATCGTGGGGCGGCCCGGCCCAAAGATCGAATCCCTGTGCCGACGCCCCGCTGATAGTGGTGATGTTCAGATGGAGGTAGCGGTTACCGGTATCGGGGTCGATGTGGATGTCAGGCAGGTCGGTACTCAAGTCAATCTCAAACGAGCCAAAATCGGCGGGCACAGGGGCAGGCTGGCCGGGCAGCATTGCCCCACCGGGAGAAACCCAGCGCATATCGGTCTGGTGATCCCCATTATCTCGAATGCCATCACCTACCTGACCGGTATAGCTGGCTAAAGGTACTCTGGCTACATCACCGGTGGTGTAGGCTAGTTCAAAAACGGTTTGGGTATTATAACGGGGCGTATACGTAGAGGGACTGGCACAGGTGTCATTCCCATGGTCTGGGCCGGCCCCTCGATTTTGGTCCTGGCGCACAAACCAATAGGGGTTGATCTGGTCTATTGTAAGGCTCGCATCTTCGTAAAGAATGTCTAATTCCCCCGTAGGGATCACACAAGGCTGGACCTGTTGGGACATGCCCCCACTATACGGGCAGACCATTTCTAGCCCACCAGGCGGGAATCTATCCGGATCATGGTTGATGGCTGTTTGGGAAAATTGCACGGTGGCGGTGTTAACGGCCGTATTCATCGAATCCGGGTCAAACAATTCCACCCGCACCAGATCGTGGTTATAGTCAGGCGGAATGATGATCGTGTACTCATAAGTATACGGCCCCGGGTGAAACTCACTGTCCCAGGGTGAAAAAGGGTCGCCGTATGCTGTACAAATCCGCGGGCCAAAGATGGTTTGGATGGTTAAATCAAAGGTAGGGCCGGTATGAATGGGAATACCTGAGGTCAGGGGATTGGGAAAAGGGGCGGGATCATGGCTGGCCAGGATCGATTTGGTGCCCTGGTAAACGGCCGTACTCAATCCCCCTACAAACAAACAAATGCTCAAAACAATACCGATTCTTTTTGACACAATACACCTCGCTTTGTTGGGTCTTCAGGATTTTGAGGGGTTCACCGTAAAACCCTTCAACTTCGTTCAGGGCAAGCTGTAATGCGTAATGCGTAATGCGTAAGACCTCTCTGGTTACGTTTTACGCATTACGGCTTGTCAACCCCCTCTTACTTCTGCCTTTGTGTACTAATGACTACCCGCCGCGGGCCGTAAAGGGCAGGTAGGCGCGCGGCGTCAGCGGCATGATAGAAACGGGTACGTCAAAAATGGGACCGCTGCCGGTCAACGGCCGTAACGGCTCGCCGGCGTCCAGCCGGTAGCTGAGGCCGGCATGGGCGGCCCCCTGCACGGCCGTTACCCCATACAATCCCTCCCCGGCCGTGATCTCGGTCTGCAAACGAAAGGCGATCTGGCCGGCCCCGTCGGCACTAACCGGTCCCAGGGTTTGGCTGTTGACCATAATAATAACGGCCGTATTCGCCTCCCAATTGGCCCCCGTCAGGAAAAAGCTGCTGCCCGGCTGCCCGGTTGTATGGTTAATGCCCAATGTAGGTGGAGGGGGTGGGGGTGTAGGGGAGGGCGGTGGCGTGGGGGAGGGTGTGGGTGTGATGGGGGTTGGGCTGGCGGCCGGTTGAGTGGGGCTAGGCTCTGCTGTCGCTGTCACGATGATGACCACCGGTGTATTGGTTGGTGTCGGTGAAACTGGTGTTTGGGATGTAGTAGGCGTCACGACGATGACGATTGGCGTGGGTGTCTCAGTTGAGGTTGCTAGCACTGGAGTCGGTAGAGCGGTCAGCGTTAATGAGAAGAGATAGTTCGCTGTAACAGTCGCTGCCTGAATTGTGGCCTGATTGGCTTCCAGCAAGGCCGCTTCCGTTACAGCAGCTACTTGCGTCGCGGCCAAAGCTGTCTGGCGAGCT
>JAWOIM010000785.1:0-7496 GCA_046484685.1 Chloroflexota bacterium
AGCTCGCCAACCTGTCAGGTCTGTACCCCACGATTCTTTGCTATACTCCCGGTTTCTTCATAACCCCTATGCAGTCAGGCAAGGACTCATCTAACGCTAACGCGCCGCGCGGCAGCTCCCACCAGCCAAAAGCTAGCCCTGCTGCCAGAGAATACGGCCGTTTTCAGCCTAACCGCCACACCAAAGAGTAGAAAAATCGGCCCGTTACCCGCCCGGCTGTGGATCCATTCATTGTGACATTGCCTATACCGCTTGTTTAACGTACAATATCTACTCTTACAACTGAAAAATTTTGAAGCGGCCCGGGTTAGCACCGGGCCTTTTTTCGCTTGAACTAATCGACCATAAACAATTAGCTAAACCAATCAGGGTCAACTACTATACATAAATTATGAATTTAGAGCCAAGAAACAACATTCGCAACATCGCCATTATCGCCCATGTCGATCATGGTAAAACAACGCTGGTAGACGGAATGCTGCGCCAGACTAACGTCTTTCGCAGCAACCAGGCTGTCACCGAGCGTATTCTCGACTCCAACGATTTGGAGCGGGAACGAGGCATTACCATCCTGGCCAAAAATACCAGCATCCAGTATGAAGAGATGACCATTAACCTGGTGGACACACCCGGCCACGCCGACTTTGGCGGTGAAGTAGAGCGGGTAGTCAACATGGTCGATGGCGTTTTACTGCTGGTTGATGCCGTTGAAGGTCCCATGCCCCAAACGCGCTTTGTGCTGCGCCAGGCGTTAGAACGGGGTCACAAGGTTATTGTGGTGGTCAACAAAATTGACCGTCCGGCCAGCCGCCCTGATTTTGTCGTCAATGCTACCTTTGACCTTTTTATTGACCTGGGGGCCACAGAAGCACAGGCTGATTTTCCCGTCATCTATACCCAGGCCATAGAGGCCCGGGCCGGCCTGGCACCGGATGAAATGACGGAAGATTTACGGCCGTTATTCGATACAATTATCAGCCATATCCCCCCCCCGATGGTTGATCCCGATGGCTCACTGCAAATGCTCGTCTCCACGCTGGAATACAGTCCTTATGTGGGCAAAATTGCCATCGGCCGCCTTAACAGCGGCAGTATTAAATCGGGCCAAACGATTGCCCATATCACCGCCAAGGGGGAAACGCGCAGCGCCAAAGCCAGCAAAGTTTACACCTTTAGCGACTTGCAGCGGGTTGAAGCCCAGCAGGTCGATGCGGGTAATATTGTGGCTGTGGCCGGTATTGAGGGTGTAGGCATTGGTGACACCCTGACCGACCCCAACGATCCGCGCCCGCTGCCACCCATTACCGTCGAGGAGCCAACCGTACGTATGACTTTTGGCGTCAACGACAGTCCCTTCGCCGGTCGTGACGGTAAATATCTTACCAGTCGCCAGATTCGAGAGCGGCTGATGACCGAATTGGAGCGTAACGTGGCCCTGCGCGTAGCCGAAACGGGCAGCGCGGGCGAATTTATTGTCTCCGGTCGGGGCGAACTCCACCTGGCCATCCTCATTGAAACGATGCGGCGTGAAGGCTATGAATTTTCCGTCAGCCGTCCCGAAGTTATTTTTCGCCAGACGGATGAAGGACTAACGGAGCCGGTCGAACAGCTTTTTGTGGAGGTCCATAGTGATTACCTGGGGGCTGTCAGCGAACTGCTGGGACGTCGACGGGGCCTGATGCAAACGATTCGTTATGGAGAGGATGGCACCGTTTACGCCGAATATCTGGTGCCCACGCGGGGCACGCTTGGTTTCCGCCAGCCGTTCCTGACGGCCACGCGGGGCACCGGCATTTACAACTCTCTTTTCCACGGCTACGAGGCTTACATGGGTGATATTGAATCCAATGATTTTGGTCCCCTGGTGGCCATGGAGACGGGTACGGTCAGCTTTTATGCCCTAAGCAATCTGGAACAGCGCGGCACTTTCTTCATTGAGCCGGGCCAGGAAGTTTACACCGGGCAGGTCATCGGCCAGCACATCCGGGAAGATGAGCTGGTGGTCAATGTGTGTAAGACGAAAACATTATCGGCCGTACGTACCGGACCAACGGCGATTGTGGAATCCCTTTCGCCGCCGCGTGTTTTGTCGCTGGATGATGCCATTGAGTATCTGCATGGAGATGAACTGCTGGAAGTGACGCCCACCGCGCTGCGCATACGCAAGAAGGAACTTAACCACTCGATCCGTCAGCGTGAAGTAAAGCGGGCCAAAAAGGGAAAGTAGGATCCTGGCCTGGTTTCGGCCGTATATGAGGCGTCTATAAACCGTTGCCTGCTGCGTTCGCTTCAAACGCGGCTCTCTTGCTATAATAAACTGGTAGAGAATCAGCGTAAGGACGCGAATAATAGGTAACACATACAACAGAATAAGGGTCTTCAGGATTTTAGAGCTTGCCACTTCACGTTGTTCAGTGCAGGCTTTGAACTTGCCGAAAGTCGTATTACGTAACGAGAGAGAATTACGGAATACGCAATACGGAATACGACTAAACCCCGCAAATTCCCAAAGAGCCTAAAATATGGTTGTTACGGAGGCGCAGACCGTATGGATGAACAGATGAAACTTGATAAGGTCTGGATCAGCTTGTTTCTAGTCTGGTCTATGGTATTTGTGTCGGCTATGGCCATTGTGCAGGCCGATTGGATCGATGGTCTGTTTGTTATTCCCATTGTGGCCACGTTGGGTTTTGTGGCCGGCATTTTTTTGGCAAGCAGCGAGTTTTCTGCGCGTCGTGCCCACATCTTTTCCCTGATGTACGGCCTTTTTGTCATCTTCTACTTTTGCGGCTTGCTGCTGCCGGATGATCTCACCTGGCGTGAGCGAATCTTTGACCTGGTTAGCCGGCAAATGGTTTGGTTAGGACAGGCGTTTGGGCAGGGAACCAGTCGCGACGGTTTCATTTTTGTTATTCAAACCACGATGGTTTATTGGGTGCTGGGCTATACCTCAGCCTGGTTTACCACCCGCTATCGCTTTTTATGGCGCTCTGTTTTTCCAACCGGAATCGTTTTGTTTAGCGTCGTCTATTATTATGTTGGTCCCAAAATCGCCCAGATGTCTCTATATTTGGCCGGTTACAGTTTGTTGGCCTTCATGTATATCGCTTACAGCTATCTGATTGATCAGGAAGAAAAGTGGCACAAAAAGAAGGTGCGCTACCGGGCGGACATTCGCATTTCCTTTTTGCGTTCCAGCCTGTTAGTAGCCCTGGCGGCTTTGATTGTAGCCTGGAGTTTACCCACGATGCCGGCCAGCGCGGCCGTCAATGATGCCTTGAGCGGTACGCGCGGTCCCTGGCGTAGTGTGCAAGATAACTGGACCCGCCTCTTTTCTTCTTTACGCAGCTATGGCAGCGCTGTCAACGATCCGTATCAGGACACGTTGGCGTTGGGTGGACCACGCACGGTCGGTAATTCGCTGGTTATGGATGTCTACGTGCCTGAAAAGCTGCCCCTGGTTTATTGGCAGGCGGTCGTTTATGATAGTTATATAGACGGCCGTTGGCGCGTAGGTGATGATGACACCTTTTTGCACCCTGAAAACGGTGGCCGGCTGGATGTCCCCCTAACCGCTTCGCGTGAGGTCGTTACCCAAACAGTGATTAACTTTTTGCCCAATTCCAGTATTTTGTATGCAGCGCCGCAACCGGTGCAGAGCAACCGGGAGATGTATGTAACTGCCGGGCAAGATGACAACGGCCGTTTCCTGATCAACAGTATGCGCTCTCGTTTTATCTTGCGTCAGGGTGACCAATATCGGATGTATTCCCAAATGTCTACGGCCGATGTCTACAGTTTACGCCATGCCTCCCTGGATTATCCTGAGTGGGTCGTATCACGTTATTTGCAGCTTCCTGACTCCATTACGCCGCAAACAGCAGATCTGGCCGAACGGTTAACGGCCGTTTACGAAAATCCCTACGATAAGGCCATTGCCGTTCGTGATTATCTGCGGTCAAATATTTCCTACAACGACCAGATCGATGCGCCGCCTCCCGGCGAGGAGCCGCTCCATTACTTCTTGTTTGTTAGCCGGGAAGGCTATTGCAACTACTATGCAGCCGCTATGGTTATCATGCTCCGCTCGCAAGGCATACCCGCTCGCTTTGTGACCGGGTATGCTCAGGGAGAATGGGATGAGGCCACTCGTTCTTATCGTGTACGGGCCAACCATGCCCATACCTGGGTCGAAGTTTATTTTCCAACATATGGCTGGATCCAGTTTGAGCCAACAACGGCGATCCCGGTAGTCAGCCGGCCGGAACTACCGCCCGGTGGATTGCCGGAGGATGGAGATGAGTTCAGCACCCCCTCTATTTCGCCCCAGGGCGATCGAGGGCTGGAAGATACTATCTTGATGGACGACTTTTTCCCCGAAGAAGGCGCTACTGCTTCCTCTTTTGATCTGGAAGGGGAAGAGACTAGAGTCGTTTCACTCTGGCAGATTTTGGGCGCGCTGTTGATTGTGGGTACGGCTGTCGGACTGGTGGTTACGGCTAATAATTATAATGTTCGTATTGAGTCAGATGTCTCTCTGAGTTATGATCGGCTGAGTCGATGGGGAAACTGGTTGGGTTTGCCCTTCGGCTCGACCCAAACACCCCACGAACGGGCCGAGGTGATGGTTCAAAAGGTGCCGGAGGGTGAATGGTCGATCTGGAAACTGACGCAGCAATATGTGCTGAAGATGTTTAGTCGTAGCCACACGGGAGATGAAACTTTTGATTCCCGTAAAGAGTGGCAAAAATTACGGCCGTTGCTGCTGCGCTCCACCATGAAAACCCAGTGGCAGCAGTGGTGGCAGCGCTGGCGCCGGACAGAGGAGCAGGGTGACTGATAAAACCATCGTTCAAATTCAGGATAATTTACAAGATCTGCGTCAACTTTTGCAGCGATTTGACAGTACGGTTGACCAGCAGCAGCAAACTCTTGTTGCCCGTCGCTCTGACCTGCTTCAGCAGCAAACGGCCCAAACCAGCGATGAACTATCCCGCCTGCTCATCTTCATGCACCGCACCCTGCATGACCTGGAGCAGCGTATCGAAGCCCAGAAAAAAGAGCAGGCCCAGCTCAAAGCGCTGCAAGAAATTGGGGCCGTCATCAATTCCTCGCTGGACCTCAACCAGGTCCTCAACAGCGTTATGGATGCCATCATTGACCTGACACAGGCCGAGCGAGCTATCCTGCTGCTCCGCAACGATGAAACGGGTGAACTTGAAGTTCAGGCAGCACGAAACATGGACCGGGAGACGATTGAACGTGCCCAATCCTTCGAGATTAGCCGCAGCATTGTCTATAGCGTAGCCGAAACGGGCGAACCCGTGGTCACTACCAACGCTCAGGCCGACCCTCGTTTTTCCAGCCAGGACAGCATTATCAGCTACAATTTGCGCTCCATTCTATGCGTGCCGCTAAAGATTAAAGAGAGTATTACCGGCGTTGTTTATGCCGACAATCGTGTTGCTTCTGGTATCTTTGTTGACGCCGACCGGGATGTGTTGGCCGCCTTGGCCAACCAGGCGGCCGTGGCTATTGAAAATGCCCGTCTCTTCCGCGAGATTCGCAACCATTTGGCCGAAATTACAGAAATTAAAGAGTTGAAGGACAATGTGTTTGCCTCTATTGCCAGCGGCGTTATTACCATCGACGATCAGGACCGGGTGGCCCTCATCAATCAGGCTGCAGAGCACATTTTGGGTCTCCCGCCTGAAACAATATTACAACAAACGTATCACAATTTGCTGGCAGCGCTCAGTATGCCCGTCGCGCCAATTATCGAAGATGTGCGTGGGAAAGGGGGTATACAAAATGCCGAACTGGATATTGCCGTGCCCCGGCGTGCCGGCCTGATTACGCTCAACGTCACCGTCTCCCCTTTGCGTGATACCGAACAATCGGCCTTTGGTGTAGCCATGGTCCTGGATGATGTGTCTGAAAAGAAACGGCTGGAAAGCGTACGCCGCTATTTGCCGCCGGCCCTCGTCGATCAGGTGCGTGACCTGGATGCTGCCCAACGGCCGCAGCGGCGGGACATCACCGTTCTTTTTGCCGACGTGCGCGGCTTTAGCACGGTTAGTGAACAGCTAGACCCGGAGAAGCTGATTCAAATTATCAACGGCTACTTTACCGAAGCGGTGCAGGCCATCACCCAGTATGAAGGGCTGACCGACAAATTTATGGGGGATGCGGTGATGGCCCTCTTTAACACACCGCTTAATCCCCAGGAGCACCATGCCGAACGGGCCGTACGCACAGCCCTGATGATTCAAGCGCGAATGGCCACTTACCATGCTGATTTACCCCAGCGTCGCCAGCTCCATTTTGGTATCGGCATTCATACCGGTGAAGCAGTTGTGGGTAATGTAGGCAGCCATTTGCGTAAGGATTACTCGGCTATTGGGGATGCCGTCAATCTGGCCAAACGGCTGCAAGAAAATGCGGCCCCCGATCAAATTATTGTCAGCCAGGCGGTCTATGACGCCGTTAAGGACCTGGTTGTGGCTGAGGCCCTGAATCCAATGCGTGTTAAAGGGCGGCAGGCGTTGGAACAGGTTTATTTGCTGCAGGGACTGGCCGAGCGTGCCTGATTGGAGCGCCCATTTTTATAATGGCTTTATGTGGCCACTGGAGCAAGCCGGTTTGCAGCGACTGCGCCGTCGCCTGCTACAAACGGCCCAGGGGCGTGTGCTGGAATTGGGCGTGGGGACAGGCGTAAATTGGCCGCTGTATGGCCTGGCCGGTTCAGTAGAGTTGCTGTTTGGTCTGGATGTGGGTGGGGCCAAGTTGACAGGGGTTGGGGCGCGGCAAACGGCCGTTTCGCCCGCCACTATTCTACAAGCCGATGCCCAAACATTACCCTTTGCCCCTGATGCTTTTGATACGGTGGTGGCCACACTCGTTTTTTGCTCCATTCCCCGGCCTGAAGTGGCCCTGGCTGAAGTGGCGCGAGTGCTGCGGCCCAACGGCCGTTTTCTCCTGTTAGAGCATGTGCGCGGGCAAGGCTCCATCTCGCGCCGGTTGACCGACTGGCTGCAACCGGTCTGGTACGCCTTGCAAAGGGAATGTCATTTGAATCGGGAAACGGCTCTGTCTGTGGCCCAGGCCGGCTTTCACATCGAACAAATTTCGACACACGGCTGGGGCGTCGTGCAAATGATCAGGAGCAGGAACGCAGCTATTCCACAATCACCGTGCCCAAAATGAAACGGTCGCCGTTAAGACTTCCTTGATGGTCTGAAACGTGCAGGCGGCGCAGCCCCACCATTTCGTAGAGACCTACTTCAATGTAGTAGTGGCCAGGCGCCAAATCGGCCGGAATCTGCAGCCGGTAGGGGTCTAGCATGCGCTGGCCGGGCAGCCATTTGGGGAACCAGAGATGGGTCGGCGTGGCCCCGCCCAGCGGCGTATAGTCCAGGCTGACGTGGGGGAAGTGGCCCATGTCGTTCAGATGGACAAAGACGGTGTAACTTTCCTCGGCCAAGGCCAGGCTTTCC
>JAWOIM010000004.1:0-11289 GCA_046484685.1 Chloroflexota bacterium
CCCCTTCCGGGTGCCGATTGCCCGACTGGCGGCCGCCCACGCGGCCCTGGCCAATGGTGAAGTCAAGAAGTAAAAAGTAAAAAGTAAGAAGTAACTCTTTCAACTTTCAACCTCCCGGTGGTGCCGAACCTCCGGGAGGTTTTTGTTGTTCTCAGAAAATACCTTCTTTCCCCTGTCCGCTTTACTTTATGCTACAATTGTGCCTATCCTTTTTATTTCGTTTGTTTATGAATCAGGAGGAGCGTTCATGCGCATTGAAAGAGGTTTGATGGTTGCTCTAGGCTATGGCAAATATTTTCGTTCTGACAGTATCGTGGGACTAGAACCGATCGAGGAGGAAGATGGACGCGGCCCAGGGCGGCGTACCCGGGTCTATATTGAGGGCGTAGCAGAGCCGTTTACAGCCTCCCGCGCTGAAGGCACCATCTTGCGAGATATGGTGGCACTGCCTTCTGAAATCATGCGGGCACAGGAACAGTACCAGTTGCTGGGCGACATCCTGGATACAATGCAGGAGATTGATCCCATGCTGCGCCGCATTGTGCGGGAGCAAGGTAGTTGGGACCTGGATCAGTTAGAGCGCCGTATTCGGGACACCTTGCGTGGCGTAGAGGAATAAAGATCACATTGGTATTATTACAGCCTAACCGATGTCCGTTCAACTCATCCAGTAAATGCTCGACGATGCCTCTACCGAATAACAGGCTTGGTGTAGAAACTGCCAGTGCAGCTTTATAAATCCGACATCAAAATGTCATTTCGAACGTCCCACTATCTGTTTCTGGGCCTGCTGATTACCGGGGTGGGCTTTGCTTTACGCCTGCATAATTTGGGCGGTGACAGCCTCTGGCTGGACGAAATGCTAACCATTTGGACGGCCGACGGGGGGCTGGCGAGTATGTTGGCGGCGCCCACCCATCCCCCCCTCACCTATATTCTGACCGCAGTCTCTATGGCGCTGGCGGGTAGCAGCGAATTTGCGGTCCGTTTGCCCGCTTTGATCGCCGGCACCCTGTCCGTTCCCCTTTGCCTGAAGCTGGGGCGTGTGATCAGACAGCCACAGGCCGGCCTGTGGCTGGCGCTGCTGTTAGCCCTTTCTCCCTTTCATCTG
Source organism: Chloroflexota bacterium (assembly GCA_046484685.1). Taxonomy (GTDB): domain Bacteria; phylum Chloroflexota; class Anaerolineae; order Promineifilales; family Promineifilaceae; genus SLGK01. The sequence goes on from JAWOIM010000004.1 coordinate 1,112, forward strand.
AAATATGCCCAGGAAGCGCGTCACTATGCCCTGCTGCTGCTGCTGACGCTGCTTAGTTTTATCTTGCTCTTCCGGGCTATGCAGCAGCCGCGGCGGACAACCTGGTTCTATTTTGGACTGGTAACGGTGCTGAATTTATATAATCATTACGCGGCCTTTGTGGTGCTGCTGGCGCAGAGCGTCTGGATTTTAGGGTGGTGGCTGTGGCAGCCGGCGGCCGGGCGGCGCGTGACAGTAGGGCATGTGGGAACGGCCGTTGCCGTTGTTGTTCTCATTTATTTGCCCTGGCTGCCCCGCTTTTGGTCTGGCCTGGTATTTAATACCGGCGAAGAAGTGGCCGCCCATACCGGGCCTCGGGTTTCCCTGCTGGATTGGGTGGGGGAAGCGTACACCCAATTTGGTTTTTATGCCACGCCGCGCCCCCAACTTTTTTTGCTGCTAGCCTTGTTGGGTATTGCCGTTCTGGTATGGCGACGGCAGTGGTCAATACTCGGTTTACTGACGGCTGCTTTTCTGTTACCCTTGCTGCTCATTCCTGTTCTGCCCATCTCTCGTGGTGCGATGGGACGCTACATCCTCTATCTGCTTCCTTTTTACCTGCTGCCGACTGCGCTGCTGCTGGCAGCGGTGATGGAGCAGGTGCGGCAGCGATTGCCGGCACCGGGCACCGTTCTGGTTGGCGGGCTGCTGGCCGTCGGGCTGGGCCACATGGCCTGGCCTGTCATTCAGCATGAATATGAGGTCATGGCCGCCGATTGGCGCGGCATTTTGCAGTATATGGAGCCGCAAGCCAATGATGGGGATGTGCTGCTCACCATGAGCATGAATTTTCCCAACGGCTTAAACATGGTCGGGGATTCTTTGCCCTATTATCTGGCACAGCAGCCAACCACGTACCAGACAATTACAGGGCGGATGCTCCAGCCGGCCGATATTGAGATGCTGCTGGCTGCCGATGAGACGGTTCAGGTACGGGCCGTGGTGCAAAACTGGCTGCATCCCCATCTCGCTGTTAGTGAGTCCTTTGTGGTGGAACCCTTTTTCTCCGATCTCTTTGTTGTGGCCGCGCAGGAGCCAATGGGGACAGTTCTGGAACGCAGTATCGCGCTCTATGAGCAGTTGGTTCCTCTGGCCGGCACCCCGGCTCCCCAATGTTTGCTGCGGCAAGATTTAGCTTATCTGTATATCGTGGCCGGCGCGCTTGAACCGGCACGTGTGGCTCTGGCGGAGGCGGAAGCTGCCTGTCCAGAACAGGGGCAGGCAGAACGAGAACGGCGGCGGACATTGTATTTGGAAGCGGTGCTGAACCAATATATGGTTGAAGATAAGAGGGAGGCGGCACGGGCAACGGCCGTTTCCTTACTCCAGTCTTACCCCAAACATGAAATGGCCCTGGAACTTCTCACGGTTAAGAGTTTGTTGAGCCGCTTAGAAAGAGGGCAGGTTGTTGTCGAAGACAGCCAGGCTCCCGAACCGGTCACGGTGCGCCAATTTACCATGCCCCACAATGGCGACTGGGGAGAGGTGATCTTTATGCACCCACCGGCTTCCGCGGCCTATGATCTTCATTTACCGGCCCTGCCAACAGCCTTGAGCTTTCGCGTAGCCAACGACCCGGCAAGCTGGGAGTGGGGGGGGGATGGGTCCACCTTTGTTGTCACCATCACCACGCCAGATGGTCATACTACCGAACTATACCGCCATCATGTTAGCAACGAGCCGGCCGACAGAGAGTGGCACGCTGCTTATATTTCCCTGGCCGACTATGCCGGGCAGCCGGTTCGGCTTACCCTGGCTACCGAAGGCGGGCCACAAGGAGATGTTACCGGCGCTTGGGCCGGCTGGCACCGGCCCAAAATCGTCTGGCAAACCGATACCGTTCCCCCACGATAATGGATGTTAGGGCCGTAACTTTCTAAATTTGCGGGGTGGTTTGTAGTAACCGCTACTTCGGCTGCGCTCAGCACATGTTCCGCGGTCAGACGGCTATTGGACTTTAACTAATTAATTCGGTAATAGGCCAGGTCCGCCTAGGGCTAAAGCCCCAGGCTGGTAGGTCTAGCCCGGCCGTTTACAGCTGGGCGGGGTCACGTTACCGAATTATTTTTTTAATCCGCAAAAGCCGTTACTACGAGCCATCAAATTACCGGTGACGGCTGGCTCATCGCTTACTGATTACCAGTTGCCGCCTGCTGACTACCGACCGGCGTTACCCGCTCTGCCTCAAGCTGGGCCTGACGGGCAAAGTCAATGGCCATACCTAATACACGGGCTGATTCTTGCGGACTGTGGAAACCGGTACTGTTTTCGGAAGAGATGAAATCCCAGCGCAGCGAAGCACGACGGTGCAAGTAGCGAGCTGTCTCTAGCTCTTCATCGGTAGCCCCCGCCTCTTGAGCAGCCACAATGGCATCAATGGCGTCGATGATAGCATCTTCACTGCGACGCAGTAGTTCGGCCGTGCGGTGCTGAATGGTAAGAATCCGGTCCTCTAGCTCGGCCTCATCCTGCTGATGACAGGTCTGGCAGGCGTTGTTGATGTTAACCAGGGGGCTGCGAATCCAATGATCCGATACCTTGACGGCTCCTTCACGCACGTAGGGCATATGGCAGTCGGCGCAGGAAACGCCCGACCGGGCATGAATGCCTGTGCTGGACAGCTCAAATTCCGGGTGCTGAATTTTAATCATGGGGGCACCCGTCTCGGCATGGGTCCAATCGACGAAATCATACTCGTCAAAATGGGCTTCCATATCGTCGATATTTAGCCCCTGACTCCAGGGAAAAGTTAAGATTTTATCTTCGCCAAAGAAGTAATATTCCACATGACATTGGGCACAAACGTAGCTGCGCATCTCCTGGCGTGACGCCTGTTCTACATCAATGTCCAGCAGAGCCAGCCCTTCAATCAAGGCCGGCCGCGTAATCCGCAGGGCCATCGTTTGTGGGTCGTGGCAGTCGGCGCAGGAGGTGCCAAAATGTAGTTGATCTTTCAGATCATTGTAAGGTGTGCGGTTGAATTCAGCCCAGCCCATTTCTTCAATCAGTTGGGGCGCTTCGGCCGCGTGACAGTTGATACAGGCTCCCGGCTGGGAGACCAAATTTACCCGTTGCGTTTGGCGCTGGTCAATCTGGGCATAATAATGGCCGCGCTCTTCATTATGGTCTTCGGCAAATGCGTAACCAGCCCAGATACGAATCATGGCCGGGTGGCGTTCTAGTTTGCTGTAGGGGACAGAGCCACCATAGGGCGTACTAATCGTGTCATCCTGGGTTCGCATAAAGGAATCATATTGGCGGGGGAAATTGCGACCCCACACGGCGGGGTCTAATTCATCTGCGGCGACTTCTACAACGCGCAGGGGATATTCAACGGCCTCGGCTTGACGCTGCTGGATGTTGACCAGGAGCGCGCCCAAGCCGGCCATGACGAGCAGTCCAAATACAAAAGCACCAATTAACAGCCAGGTAGAACGATTTGCTTTCATAAAATTCTCTCCCAATATCAGACCTGCGAGGTTTCTGAAACCTCGCAGGTTTTTTCTTTATTAACGGCCGTGTCCCACCCCGGCATGACAAGAGAGACAGTCGGTGGGTGTGTCGCTGCCGGTATGGCTAATGGCGGTAACCAGAGAGCCGTGGCAGTCGATGCACGTTTGCTGCGTTACTCTATGATTCATCTGATTGATACGAATCGGTTCGTGAAAATTTCCGGTGGTAAAGGCCACGCTGTGGTTCCAGCCATTGATCCCTTTGATAATATATTTACCGGGATAGGTGTGGGGCGTATGGCAGTCGTTACAGGTGGCAACGGCCGTATGGCTGCCATTAATCCAGCCATCAAACTGCCCCTGCATAATATGGCAGTTGATACAGGTTTCGGGGTTGTCAGAGATATAAGAACCCCCTTTGCCGTGGACAAAGGTGAAGCCGCCTAAACCGATCACGCCGCCAAACACACCGGCAACCAGCAGCCACAGCCATAAAGGTGCGGACAGCAGAAAAGGGGCATGCAAACGGTGGTTCAGGCCCGAATCAGAAGGGGTAGGGGGTGGTGTATTTGACACAGCTCTCTCCAATATAGGTCAAGTAAATTACACGTGTACAAGCCTACCCGACTATCCCTTGTTTTGTCAAGAAAATGTAGTGACAGGAGTCATGGACAAAATATGACATTTGACACCCTCGCTTTTGTTAACAGCGCCCGGCCCAGATTAGCGCACAGAAAAAATCCGTTAATCCCGCCCATCCACTCTTCTAAGTGACGTTTGGCTATGACATAAATGCTATCTGTCACTGCGATAGGGACGGCCGTTCGCCATACAATTATAAAGATAAATTACGAGTTACGAATTACGAAACGTATCACGCATCACGCTTTACGTTTCACGTTTGGAGGCTTATCCATGACAAAAGAAATGATTACCGTAGATGGCAACGAAGCGGCCGCTCTAATTGCCCATAAATTAAGCGACGTGATAGCTATTTACCCCATTACCCCCTCTTCACCGATGGGGGAATGGGCTGACCAATGGTCGGCCGAAGGCCAGACCAACCTCTGGGGAGCCGTGCCCCTGGTCATCGAAATGCAGTCGGAAGGGGGCGCGGCCGGGGCCGTGCATGGCGCGTTGCAGGCCGGCGCGTTGACTACTACCTTTACCGCCTCCCAAGGGCTGCTGCTGATGATTCCCAATATGTACAAAATTGCCGGGGAGCTGACCAGCACCGTCTTTCACGTGGCGGCCCGCTCGGTAGCGGCCCAGGCGCTTTCTATTTTTGGCGACCATTCTGACGTGATGGCCGCCCGCGCTACCGGCTTTGGCCTGCTGGCCTCCGATTCGGTGCAGGCAGTGGGGGATATGGCCCTGATTGCCATGGCCGCCACTCTCAAGGCACGGGTCCCCTTTATCCACTTCTTCGACGGCTTCCGCACCTCCCACGAGGTCAGCCGCGTGGAAGCAATTGGCGACGAGGTGGTGCGGTCGATGATCAATGATGATCTGGTCATGGCTCACCGCGCCCGTGGGCTTACCCCCGACAGGCCCGTTATCCGGGGCACAGCCCAAAATCCCGACGTCTTTTTCCAGGCGCGGGAAAGTGCCAACCCATTCTATGAGGCCACCCCGGCTATTGTGCAAGAGGCCATGAACCAGTTTGCCGAGTTAACGGGACGCTCCTACAAATTGTTCGATTACAGCGGTCATCCCGACGCCGAGCGGGTCATTGTCATTATGGGGTCTGGTGCCGAAACGGCCGAAACTACCGCCGCTTATCTGGCCAACGAAGGCCAAAAAGTAGGCGTGGTCAATGTCCGTCTCTACCGCCCCTTCGACCTGGCCGCTTTTGCCCAGGCTTTACCGCCCACCACCAAAGCCATCGCCGTCCTGGACCGTACCAAAGAGCCAGGGGCCACCGGCGAACCAATGTATCAGGATGTGGTAACGGCCGTTAACGAAATCCACGATCAAGAATTGATCGATGGCCTGGGGCGTATCCGCATTACCGGCGGCCGTTATGGTCTCTCCTCCAAAGAGTTTACCCCGGCTATGGTCAAAGCCGTCTTTGACGAGCTGAACAAAGCCAAACCGAAAAACCATTTCACCATCGGTATCCATGACGACGTGACCCACACCAGCCTGGAGTGGGACCCCAGCTTCCGCATTATGGGCGGTAACGTGGTACGCGCCGTCTTCTACGGCCTCGGTGCCGACGGCACCGTCGGGGCTAACAAAAACTCCATCAAAATTATCGGTGACTATGGTGACCGCTACGCCCAGGCTTATTTTGTCTACGACTCCAAAAAAGCCGGCTCCGTCACCGTTTCCCATTTGCGTTTTGGTGACAAACCGATTCACGCTCCTTACCTGGTACAGTCGGCCGACTTTGTGGCCTGCCACCAGTTCAACTTCCTGGAGCGGTACGACGTGCTAAAGCTGGCCGCGCCGGGTGCTACCTTCCTCCTCAACAGCCCCTTTGGGGCCGACGATGTGTGGCACCACCTGCCGCGCCAGGTGCAGCAGACTATCATCGACCGTGAGCTAAAATTCTACGTGGTCGATGGGTACGAAGTGGCCGCCAAGACCGGCATGGGCCGTCGCATCAACACCATTATGCAGACCTGCTTCTTTGCCCTGGCCGGAGTGCTGCCTACTGATGAGGCCATCGGCGCCATTAAGCAGGCCATTGCCGACACCTACAGTAAGCGGGGCACGGCCGTCGTGGCCCAAAACTATGCGGCCGTTGATGAAGCCCTCTCCCACTTGCATCGGGTCGAAGTCCCCAGCGCCGCCAGTAGTGATTGGGAGCGTGCCCCGATTGTGCCCGATTATGCTCCTGAATTTGTCCGCTCCGTCACCGCCCGCATTATCGAAGGGTTGGGCGACGACCTGCCGGTCAGCGCCTTGCCCGTAGACGGCACCTACCCGGTGGGCACAACCCAATGGGAAAAACGCAACATCGCCACCGAAATCCCCGTTTGGGACGAGGATATTTGTATCCAGTGTGGCAAGTGTGTCTTTGTTTGCCCCCATGCCGTTCTGCGTATGAAGGTCTACGACCCGGCTTTGACCGCCGACGCGCCCGGCACCTTCAAAGCGGTACCGGCCCGCTATAAAGAGTATAAAGATAGCGTCTTCACACTCCAGGTTGCGCCTGAAGACTGCACTGGCTGTACTCTCTGCGTCGATGTCTGCCCCGTGAAAAACAAGCGGCAGCCAAAACTGAAGGCGATCAATATGGCTCCTCAAGCGCCGCTGCGCGAAAGCGAGCGGGAAAATTGGGACTTTTTCCTCGACCTGCCCGAAGTAGACCGCACCACCATCCCCCTGGGGCAGGTGAAATACAACCAGCTCTTGCAGCCCCTCTTTGAATTCTCCGGGGCGTGCGCCGGCTGTGGTGAAACCCCTTACCTCAGCTTGCTGACCCGCCTCTTTGGCGACCGTACCCTGGTGGCCAACGCCACCGGCTGCTCCTCCATCTACGGCGGTAATTTGCCCACTACCCCCTGGGCGGCCAACGACGACGGCCGCGGCCCGGCCTGGTCTAATTCTCTCTTTGAGGACAACGCCGAATTTGGCCTGGGGATGCGCGTGGCCCTGGACCAACGGCTGGAAGCGGCTACCGGCCTGCTGCGCCACCTGCGGGACTCCATCGGTCCCGAACTGGCCGACGCCATTCTTTATGCCGACCAGACCGACGAGGCCGAACTGCAGGCACAGCGCGGTCGCGTAATCGAACTGAAGGAACGGCTGAGCGAACTGCAAGCGGCCAACGGCAGCAGCCACCAGGCCCAACTGGCCAACCTGCTGGACCTGGCCGACATCTTTGTCAAGAAGTCGGTTTGGATTGTGGGCGGGGACGGCTGGGCTTATGACATCGGCTTTGGCGGCCTGGACCACGTGCTGGCTTCCGGCCGTAACGTCAATGTACTGGTGCTGGACACCGAAGTCTATTCCAACACGGGTGGGCAGATGTCCAAGGCCACACCGCGTGGCGCGGTAGCCAAGTTTGCCGCCGCCGGTAAGCCGCTGCCCAAGAAGGACCTGGGACTGGTGGCCATGAGCTACGGCTCCATCTATGTGGCCCGCGTTGCTTTTGGGGCCAACGACAAGCAGACGATTCAAGCACTGCTGGAAGCGGAAGCATATGATGGACCATCGCTGATTATTGCCTACAGCCATTGTATTGCCCATGGCTACGATTTGCAGTTCGGCTTGCAGCAGCAGCAGGCGGCCGTCAAGAGCGCCTACTGGCCGCTTTACCGCTACCATCCGGAGCGGACACTGACCGATGAGAATCCGTTTGTGCTGGACAGCAAGCCGCCCAGCGAGACGATGGAAAGTTATGCCTACCGGGAAGGCCGCTACCGCATGTTGACCCAAAGCCACCCGGAAATGGCCGAACGGCTGATGGCGCTGGCGAAAGAAGACGTGGCCACCCGCTGGCTGCAATATGAGGAAATGGCGAGGATTAGTAAGTAGTAGAAAGTAAGAAGTGAGTAGTACCAACCACTTCTCACTTCTTACTTTTCACTTCTCACTGACCTTACGGAGGACAAAATGGACTTATCAACAACCTATCTTGGCATGAAATTGAAGAATCCCCTGGTGGCCTCGTCGTCGCCGTTGACGCGGGAGATTTCCCGGCTGCGGCAGATGGAGGATGCGGGGGCGGCGGCGGTGGTGCTGTATTCTCTCTTTGAAGAACAGATTCGCATGGAAAGCCATACGCTGAATGAACATCTGTGGCAGGGGGCCGAAAGTTTTGCCGAGGCGCTCAGCTATTTCCCCGAAGCACCGGAATACCAGACGGGGCCGGAAGCCTACATGGAGCATATCCGCCGGGCCAAAGCGGCCCTGGATATTCCGGTCATTGGCAGCCTGAACGGTGTCTCTACCGGCGGCTGGATTGAGTATGCGCGGCTGATGGAAGAGGCGGGCGCGGACGCCGTGGAGCTAAACGTCTATTACATCGCCACCGACCTGGATATGCCGGGCGAGGCGGTGGAGCAGTTGTATCTGGATGTGTTAAGGGATGTGCAAACGGCCGTTTCTATCCCCATCGCCATGAAACTTAGCCCCTATTTTAGCAACATGGCCTACACGGCTAACCGGCTGGCCGAAGCCGGGGCCGACGGGCTGGTCCTCTTCAACCGCTTTTACCAGCCTGACCTGGACCTGGCGGAACTGGCCGTGGTCCCCAATCTAAAATTGAGCAGCTCCGTCGAGATGCGGCTGCCCATGCGCTGGATTGCCATTTTATACGGCCGTATTCCCACCGACCTGGCCCTCACGACCGGCGTCCACACCCCCATGGATGTTCTCAAAGGGATCGCCGCCGGTGCCTCCGTCACGATGCTGGCCTCGGAACTGTTGCAAAACGGCATCAACCGTTTCCAAATGCTGCGCCAGGGCATGATTAACTGGCTGGAAGAAAACGAGTACGAATCACTCGACCAGTTGAAGGGCAGCCTGAGCCAGATCAACTGCGCCGAACCGGCCGCTTTCGAGCGGGCTAACTACATGCGTGTACTCAGCTCCTACGCGCCTAATGAAGCCTGGCGTTACGGGGCGCTTAACGTGGGGCCGCCGGCCCGCTACGGCAATCCGTGAAACGTGAAACGTGACCAGAGAGAGAATACCCATCATGTTTTACGCTGGCAGCTTGTCGGAGAAAGAATAATGGGACACAGAATGCAAACTTCACGCCAGGGCTGCGGCAATGGCCTGCGCCAACCGGCTGGAATCGACCGGTTTTGCCAGCAGCGCCCGAATATCGGCCGTGCCTAACGTTTCTTTTTCCTCCTGCGGATGGCCGGTAAGCAGGATAATAGGGATGGTCCAGCCTTGCTCGCGGATGGCCTGAGCCAGGGCCACGCCGCCCATCCGGGGCATAATGACGTCGCTCAGCACCAGGGCGATCTCCCTGTTTCGTTTATGCAAGATGGCCAGGGCTTCTTCACCATGAGCGGCCTCTGCCGTCTGGTAGCCCCAGGCCTGCAAGCTGTCGACCAGGGCTGCCCGGAGGGCGGCCTGGTCTTCGACTATCAGCAGCAGTTGGCCACTGCCGGCCGGTGCATCGGCTGGTTGGCGGGTTTCCTGGCGAACGGCCGTTGCCGCCAATGCCGGCAGATAAATGGTAAAAGTGCTGCCCTGACCGGGGTGGCTTTCAACCAGCACGTGCCCCCCATGCTGCCGTATAATCCCATAAACCTGAGCCAGACCCAACCCTGTACCCGTTCCTGTCTCCTTTGTGGTAAAGAAGGGTTCGAAAATATGGTCCAAAACGGTTGTTTCAATCCCCTGGCCGGTATCGCTCACCTGTAGACAGAGCCAGTGGCCCGGCTCCATGTCGGGGGTCGGCTGCTCTCCTTTGTCGATCTGTTGCTGCCACAGAGCAAAACGGAGCTGTCCCCCTTCAGGCATGGCGTCGCGGGCATTCAGCGCCAGGTTCATAAAAGATTGCTGCAGCCGTGTGGGATCGGCCTGCACCATATACTCAGCCTCCTCAGACACCAGCTCGATTTCAATATGTTCGGGCAGCGTGCGCTGCAGCAGTTTAATCTCTTCACGAAGCAATTGGCGCAGGTCGAGCGGTTGGCGGGCTAACATCGCCTGGCGGCTGAAGTCCAGCATTTGTTCGATGAGGGCTGAGGCCCGGTTGGCCTGGGTCTCGATGGA
>JAWOIM010000616.1:0-5650 GCA_046484685.1 Chloroflexota bacterium
TTGTCGCCGCCAACCTTATCTCCGCGGATGTGATCTCCGCCTACAGTCATGTCGCGCCCTACAAATGTCCCACCTCCAGTATGGACACTCCCACCGATGTACGCCCCACCTCCCGTATCAATCCTGATAGTTTGGCGTAATGCACGAGCTGCTTTGTCGGCCGTGATCTGTTCCACAGCCGTATCTGCCAACCCCTCCGTCCCTTCTCCAAACGCCCCCAACGTCGTCGCCCCACGATACAGGGCCACCGGAAACGACCCTACCGTTTGCACGGCCGTTAACACCGGCTCTTGCACCTTTTCATATTTGGCCTGCACCGCGTCCTTGACTTCGTGATACAGATATTCATACAGACTAAACACGCCAATGTAGCCACCGTAGGCTGCTGCCTCCCCCTCCAATCCTTCTACCAGCTTTTGAGTGAAGAAGGTTGTCTTGGCCCCAGGGACGAAGTAGGAATACTGCTCTTTGCGGCTGGCGACAATGAGAATGCGTCCTTCGCCTGTTCCCAGCAGGGCATGGGCAGTCTTGCCGCTCGGATTGAGTGTGGGCAAAGTGGACTCGCCGGCGAGCGTACTCGGCCCGATGTGGGCGGAGTGGCAGGCGTTGAAGATCATGAGGCAGCGTTTGGCAGGAATGGCACGCAGCTTCTCCAATAGGAGTTCTTCGCTGAGACCCGTGCCGACTGTAACCTTATTGCCTGTTAACTTTACATCGTGAGTCAGGAGATAGTAACGGCCGTCGGTTCCCAGAGCGCCATGGCCGGCAAAAAAGAGAAACACCGTCTGGTCGGACGCCAGCTGGCCAAGCTCATCAAGTGCTTGCAAAATGCCTTCTTTAGTAGCTTGGCTGCTGCTGAGTAAGGTGACTTGCCTGAGAGGATAACCGCAAAAATCAGGATTTTGCAAGACGGCCTGCACCGCCTCAGCATCAGTTGTGGTAATCGGTACATCAAGATGGGGGTGATGCTGGTGACTGTCCACTCCAATGAGTAGGGCGTGTCCCTGAGCAAAAGTTGCGGTCATAGGAGTTCCTCCCGTTTTCTATGTAGGCACTGGTACAATGCTGTCAATCGCAGACTGGATTATACTCTATGGTGCAATCTCGACCAAAACTGACTGACAGGTCACAGCGCGGGTTGCCCTGCTTCCTGGTGCAGCACCTGACCATGACGCCCGTTTGCCGCCACTCTTGCCCCGCCGTCTCCGGAAGTAACCTCACCGTGAAAAAAGCCGTTGCTCCGCAATTGCCGCTATTAGGCTCTGGTTTCTGTGCCAGCAGCGACAGCAGGTAGGTTGCCCTTGCAGCGCACTGTCGGTCCATGAAGAGGAACTCATCGCAGAAACGGCCGTCTCCAGAAGTTGCGTTGCTACGGTCGCTGCAAGTTAGTAGATTGAAAAAACGGCCGTTTCCAGCGCCGTTCATTATCCAGGTTTGGTTGGACGATGCTGCTGAAAAACGGCCGTCTACAGCCGGTCCTGATCTGCTGTCTCAAAAAGTAGCATCACCGCGAAACGGCCGTTTCCCCTACCCTGTTACTGGGTACCAGTCATTTTTGACAAGTTGACGAAACGGCCGTTCCTGCTATTCACTACTACACGATATACCTTTCGGCATGGGGTAAGACGGCCGTGCTGGCGCTGGTCATTGGTCAATTCTGGCCGACTGGTAGTGTAAAAACGGCTGTTTTTACACAGCAGTCGGTTATGTCACCGTCGGCAAGATTAGATTAGGAAGCGGCCGTTTCCAGAACTACCCCATAGCCATCTCAAGACAACCGTAACTGCCGCTAAAACGTTTGCCTTGACGTATTCGTTCAGTCACATCGCTCTCAGCTGAGCCGGTCCCCAATACGGCCGTATTGCCATGAACTCTAGTCAGCCGATTGGGAAGTGCCCCGGTTGTACAAACGGCCGTTCCACTATCCTACACTTTTTCGGTATGTTAGCGCTGATGCAGTGGCGGTGGCAGATATAGTCCAGTGTGCGGTATTGACGAATGACGGCAGATTTCGCAGCTGCTGGTGATAGTTTGCTCAATACCGCCAATCCGATAAGAAACCCATGTTCCTGGCAATCTGAATTTGTGGGGCCAGCGTGTCGTTTAAGGCTTGCTGAAAACTCGGGAAAGGCAGTGCCGCTATCTCCTGGATTGAGTTTCGGTTAAACAGCAGCAAATAATCCTCAAGCAGTTTGCCTCGCTTTGTTGTCGTTACCGCCTGAAAAGCCGTGTATTGCAGCCTCGCAAATGGCTCAAAATACAAGTCCCAGTTCGGCAGCCGGTCACTTTTGGCCGCATTGACCGTTAGCAGAGTCGGGATGATATTCCACATCAAGTCATGGGTAACGAACCGCCAGGGGAGAAAATGGTCCAGCGAGAAGGCCGACTGCTCCATCTCAATGCCGGAATAGATGCACCGTATCCTGCCCAATTGGTTAAAGGCTTGTCGCCAATACTTCCGGCAGTTGCTCAGGTCACGCTGTTCCGGCTCAAACAGTTTGCCGGCGATGTTGGGCACATTGGGGTTGTTTCGTTGCAAATAATTGAGCAGATGCCACAAGCAAAATCCTGTCACAATTGCCGCGTGGGATTGCAGGTATGTAAACCAGGCCGGATGAATCTCAAGGGTTTGTCCCTCCTCACCGATGAAGCGATAAAAAGGCGGGGCAGCTTGATTGTTAAACGTCTGCTCCGCCAGCGTGATGATCTGTTCATCAACTTTCCAGTCGGGGTGTCCTTTCAACTGCTGGGCGAAGAACGGTCGTAAAAAACGAGTGGGAACATAGCGGGTCAGGCTGCTAATTTGCCGGGCCAATGGAGATTTGTGGGCTATCTCGATTAAAACAGCGCTCACGACCTCTTGTCGCCTGGCGTCTCTATTGAGACCCTGCCGCTCTTTCAGGAGGATAGCAATCTCGCTCAAGCGGTCCTGCTTGCCAAAAGAAAGCAAGAAATAGTTGGTTGGATACCATACACCGGCCAGCATACGGGCAGCTAACTCGTTTATATCGACGATGGGCGATTGGGTCTCTTTCAGGTATTCCAGGATAGCCCAGAACCAGTAGAACTTATATGAGTTGGTGACGTGGCCAAAGCTGGCTGACAGGAATTCAACCGGGACACTGGCTGAGTTGGGCAGATTCAACTGGTTCATACTTGGTCACATCCCTTGCCAAACATAACTATCTGCTATGGCCTTATTGTTAGATGGCCGAAGCCGGCTGATAAGATTTCGTCTGTGTTGGTCCAGCCAATTATAAAGCGGCTTGTTTTATGATCCACACAAGGTAGTCTTAACCGGATGGCCGTAAAACTGAGGGAAGATTAATCTATTACTTGTTGACTTGCAGGTTAAGTAAACGGCCGTTTGTTCACGGTGCCCGGCTGCCATACAATCGCTTAGGTTCAAGTCTTGAATATGGTGGTTTCCCCTTCCCCACGTCTATCTTCTCACAATCTAACAAAACGGCCGTTTCCTAAAAGGTCTAAAAGGCAGCAGCCCAAACTGTAGATTCAACAATGCGAATATGTGCCCCCACCTGGTGACCGTTGTTGCTGTTTCGAGTTGGCAGCCGCAGCATAACCAACGTGGAAGGATGGCCAATCAGGTGCATTCATGCTGCTTCTCTCAAACAGTTACAATTTACTCGTCACTCGTATAGGTCGCATCACTCTGGTCTTCGACCAACAGACCCCGTGCCTGGCGCAAACTGTCAATTTTGGCCAGCGGCCGTTCTAGTGCTCTCTGCCTGGTGGTAATCAATGTGTGGAAATCCCGCTGCAATGTGTCCAGCCGTTTTTCTACTTTGTCAAAATGGCCGGTATACTCTTCCCACTGCTTGTAAAATGTGCCCATCAATTTCAGTAGCTCATCGGCCGTTTTTTCTAGCTGGAAATTGGTTACAGCCTGTCGGACCACAGCCAGGACGGCAAACAGGGTGATGGGTGAGCAAAGAACAACCTTTTGCTTGATTGCATCCTCCAGTAGTTTGCCATCAACATCGTGGATAAAGGCATAGATATGCTCGTTGGGGATGAACAGCAATACGCAATCAATGGTCTCACCATGAATATAGTTGCGCGAACTGATTTCTTTCACCCGCTGCCGGACATCTTTCAGGAATGCACGACGAAAGGATTGTTGCTCATTCTCACCATTGGGCTCTACAAAGCGCCGGTAGTTGTCCCAGGGGAACTTCACATCCATGTTGTCGTGTAAATCGTTGGGCAAAAAGAAGGTGAAGTCGGGCCGACCATCCCCTAATGTTGCCTGCTTACGGTAATTTATGCCTTCTTGAAGGCCCATTAACTGTAGGACGTCTTCGGCCATCCGTTCACCCCACTGTCCCCGGATTCTGGCGCTGCTCAAAACCTTGTTGAGATCGGCCGTGGTCTGGGTTAGCTGCGCTGTTTTCTGGCTTACTTCGTGCAGTCTTTCGCCGATCTGGCCAAACTGTTCGGCGCGGCCTTTTTCTAAATCGGTCACCAGCCGTTCTACATTGCGTAAATCACCGGTCATGCGCGCTAACTGTTGGTCGATAAGCGCTTTTTTGCTTTCTAATTCTTGGGCATCTAGCTGTCGGTCCTGGTTGGCGGTCTGTCGCAATGCTTCGGTTGCTTGGGCAATGGCCTGTTGGGTGCTGTCAGCTTGCTGGCCACGCAAATAGTAACCAAAACCTAACCCCAGCACAAAGCCAAGAATGAGAACGATAACGATTGGGATCCATGTCATAGGAAGCGCTCCTTCACCTTTGGGTGAAAAGTTATAAAGTTAGCCCAGAAAAGAGATACGGGCCGAAATTGAGGCGGAGCAGGAAGCAATTCGTGCCCGCTATGCCGATCCGGAGCCAAGATTGTTTCCGGTGGCGGTTACGTTTCTGGTTCCGGCGAGAATGGCATGAGCATCCGTGCCAATTATGGTAGAGACGGGCAATGATCCTGGCCATCATCAATGAGGGCCGTGTCGCCTGTCTCGTCCTTTGGCCGCTGTGTACTATAATGTTACCATAATTGTGGCCACAACTATGGTTACAAGCAGATTTACCGTAAATTGATCGTATGCCTGTTAAACAAGCAGAGGTGAAATGACGTCCACGATAGGTGTTAGAGAGCTAAAACAGCAAACCAGCAAGATTTTGCGCCGGGTTCGGGAAAAGGGTGAAACAATTGAGATCACCTATCATGGTGAAACAATTGCCCATCTGGTGCCGGCCGTTCCGCCTACCCAATCACCGGAAACGATGACGGCCGTTCTGACAGACCTCAATCAGCTTAAAGCAGAAATTAGCGCCGGCTGGCCCAAAGGCGTGTCAGCCCTGGATGCCGTAAACGATGTCAGGCGTGACCTATGATTGTGATCGATGCCAGTGTGTGGGTTAGCTTCCTGGTAGAAGAGGATGACAACCACGCTATTACCCATGCCTGGTTGACCAGGATGTTGGCAACGGCCGTGCCACTGGCAGCTCCCAATTTGTTGTTTGCCCAAAGTCGGGGGTAGTAGGATGAACGGCCGTCTTGCTCTCGCACCAGCCACATAATAATAAATCGTCAAAACGGCCGTTTCCACACTATCCTGATTGCCCACACCACAAAGCCACCTGCCCTGTAAACGGCCGTTTCTACCCCCTTCGCTTTCGCCCATACTTCAGAA
>JAWOIM010000124.1:0-8764 GCA_046484685.1 Chloroflexota bacterium
CTAACGCTGCTGAGGCGGTTGAGCGCATCAAGTTTGAAACCCATCGCTTTGCCCGCCAGCAAGACACTTGGTTTCGCCGCGACGATGAGCGCATTGCCTGGTTTGGTATGGGGGATGAAGCAGTGGTTGATGGTGATGGTGGGGAAATAACGGCCGTTTTCAATCACGTTACCGATTTTTTGTCAGGTAACGCTGCCTGAGTTCACTGAAAAGTATTCGTGGCTGCTGCCGGTTCCGGGCCGTACCCGGCGCAGGGCCATTTCCAGCAAGATGCGTCGTCGCTGGCGGGGCGTCAGCTTGCCGTCAGGTGCGATCTTGGCGATGGCCGCCGGTAGCGTTACTTCTTTTGTAACCATGGGTTGCTCCCTGGCGCGTGCCCCTGACGGGCGAACACCATTAACAATTCATCAATTCACCAATTAATGGTTATTTTTGTTCCAAAAACTGCCGTGCCCCGAAGACAGACAGGCCCAACAGCCCGCCCAACAAGGTAGTCAGCAGCCCGGCCCAACTTCCTAAGTCGAGTAACACGGCCGTTCCCGGTAGTCCCAGCAGGTAATAATTGTAAAGCAGCAGGCCCCCCACTATACCCCATAACAGCCAACTTAACTGTTGGGCCAGGGGCACGGGCCGGGTGCGTGTAAAGAAGAGACCAACGGTAAAGGTCATAGTTAAGCCACCTAACAGCGATAACAGCATCCAGAAGTCAGAGAGCAAAATATTGATGCCCGGTTCCGGTGGCGGGCCGACTTCTTCTTGGGGGGGAGGGATGGTGGGTGTAGCCGTGGGTTGGGGTGTAGGCAGGGGGGTGGGCGGAACGGCCGTTGGCGTTGGCGTCGGGGTTGGGGTTGGTTCTGGCGTCAAGATAGCAACCTGGGCTGCCCCTTCGATAAAAATGTCAACTTCTTGAGATTGGGTTGCTTCACCGGCAACGGCCGTTATACGAAACTGACCCGGCCCTGTGCGTGCTTCCAGCACATAATCCAGTTGGGCGATTCCCTGGCGCGTAGACACTTCCTCGATAATACTAACCAGCCCTTGAATGCGATCCCGTTGGATAAACTGGACAATGGTGCCGTTGGGAACGGGATGGCCATTGCGATCGCGGATGACGCCCGTTTGCAGCCGCAGCGTGTCGCCCACCGAGACATCCAGGGGTTGTTCCCGAGGTGGCGATTGGCGTTCCCCTTCAGATCCGGTGATGTACAGTTCAATTACCTGCTGCGGATCGGGCTGTGTTTGACGGAACAAGTTGTAGCCAATGCCATCCACATCAACCGGCGCTGCCCCCGCCAACGGTAACTCCTGAAAGAGAGCACGTACCGAAGCGTCGATGAAGGCATCCGCTTTGCTATAGATGCCATAATAGGCGGTCAATTTACTGATTTCGGTTGTGTCCAGATAATATGGTGCGTGGTAGGCGAAGACAATCGACTTGCTGTTACGCAGGAGGTCGGTGCGTTGGGCCAGAAATTGGCTGAGCGGTTGTGAACTGCTCGTTTTATCCAGCGTGGCAAAGATGATCCAGTCGGCTTCAGCCAGACTTTTCTGGACGAAAAAGGCGGTTGGCGGTGGGGGCGTGGGGGTCGGTTCGACCAGGGCAGGGCTGCTATCGGCCGTTTCTGATTCAACCGCTTCCTCCCCATCCTCCACACTGTCATCACCTGGTGGAGGTGGCGTTGGGTCCAGCGGCGGCCAGACGATAGGATCAGAGCCTGCCGCTAAAAATTCGGCCAGATCAGCAAACGAGTAGCTGGTAATCTGGCGTGGTTGCACCTGGCCGCTGGCGCTGGGACCATAGAGAGCCAGGATACGTTCCTCCAGCTCATTGACAGCGATAAGTGGTTCCGGGGAACAGCGATTGCACTGCTGTGCCAGCCGCACATCGGTAAAGATAACAATATTGTCGCCGGCTGCGGGTGGGCTGGCCATACGTTCCCCCAACTCGGCCTGGCTGGGCGAGATAAGGGTTATGGCTGTTTGGGCTACATCAAACAACGCCGGCCGGTTTTGTTGGAGCAAGGATAGGGCGTTTGTGTCAGCCAGCACATTTTCTGGCGAAAAATCCCCGTCGTAAAGCCGCAGCTTGAGCTGTAAAATTTGGAGAACGGCCGTATCCACCCGCTGTTGAAAAGTGGGGTCCGTTTCATATCGTTCTTCAAACCAATCAATTGTGTCTCTGATATTGGCCAGTTCTGTCTCATAGCTGCTGCCGCTCAGAGCAAACTCATCCATAAAGAGCAGGTCATTACCGGCCAAGAAGGCATCTTTGGCAATGCGCCGGTGCGGGAACTCCTGCTCTGTATCGTCGTAGAAGCGGGCCACGGCTCGCGCGCCCAATGAGTCAGACACCAGCAAACCGCCATCCTGCCGCCACTGGCTAAACTCAGCTAGCTGCATCAGGCTGGTCAGGGCCTGGGGATCAAAGCTGACCGGCGCCGTCGTGGCCCGGATGTTGCCCTGGAAACCCTGGTAGCGAATGTGGGTGGACAGCAGGCCGTCAACCACTTCATCGGCTGCTTCAGCCTGGCCGGTGACGGCAAAGAAGGGGGCCAGTTCAATTTGTTTCAACTGTTCCAGTGATTTACGGACGGTGGGGACTTCTTCGTTGATGAGCCTGTCACTGCCTCCGTTGCCGGGGAAATGTTTGGCAATGACGGCCAGACGGCCGTTGCTGCCCGTGTGAACGCCGGCGGTATAAGCTCGCCCCATTTGCCCCACCCAGTAGGGGTCGCCACCAAAGGCGCGGATGGCCAGACTGCTCGGCGTGCCGGGGGCCGGTTTTTCCAGCACATCCAGGCTAGGCCCAAGCAGCATATTGATACCCAAAGCAGCCAATTCCTGCCCTACGATTTCACCGACTATGCGAGCGTTCTGTGGTTGCCAGGTAGCCCCAATGGCCAGATTGTTGGGAATTTCTGTTAGACCGTGCATAATTTGGGTGCTGGGATGCCCGTCACCTTCATGTTTGGTGGCAATGAGGAGAGGAATGGATGTACCAGGCGGGCTGGGTGTCGGTGTGGGCGGAATGTCAAAATCCGCTTCTCCAAGGCGCTCGTGTGCTATGCGGTGAGAACGGCCGTGTAATGCCAGTTGTTGCAGGCTGTTGTTGATATCGATAACCTGAGCGGGCACGGCAGCCACGTCCCCATAACCGGTAATGTTGTTGTTTTTGGCCAGCAGCACCACCCCCCCCACATGGTAATCGACAATCAGACGGGCAATCTCACTTTCGGGCAGAGCCGTATCTCCCTGAAAGGTGACCAGAAAAAGCTGTCCGATTCGCTCAGTTGAACTAAGGCTGTCAAACAGGGCCTGGGCCTCTTCCTGGTAGGCGGCCGAAGGGACCGTGGCCGAAGTAACCGCCGGTCGCATCGACAAGTTTCCTGCCAAGAGTAATAATCCGATTAACCCCAGTTGCCATAATCGTCTCATACCTATACATTATAGCGTAGATTGGCAGGCCGAACACCTGTGTTAAAATCGTGAAACGGAAAACGGAAAACGTGAAGCGTGATTCGTGAAGCGTGATGTTTGTTGTATTCAGCTTCTACTCACTGACTACTGACTACTGACTACTGACTACTGAACACCGAAAACCCATGACAAATCGAATTCGTAACAGCCTGATTCTTACCCTACTGGCCTTGCTGGCGACCAGTTCTTTTATCGCCGGTTATTTTACCAATGAGTATGTCCGCTTTCGGCACGGCTCGCCACCGGTGGCTGCGGCCGAATCTGCAGACCAATTGGGTCTCTTTTGGGAAGCATGGGGCCTTGTGGAGAACAGCTATTTGGGTGATTTGCCCACCTCTACAGAGCTGACTTACGGGGCTATTCGTGGCGCATTGGCCCTGCTTAATGACCCGTACACCATTTTTATTGAGCCGGTGGCCCGTGAGCAGGAGCGTGTAACGCTGCGCGGCACATTTGGCGGTATTGGGGCCACCCTGACGCGACCTGATGAAGAAAGCGACATTGTTCTAGATCCGATTCCCGGTAATCCGGCAGAAGCGGCCGGTATCCGGGCCGGGGACCGGCTGCTGGCGGTGGATGGGGAGCCGATTACGGTTGCCATGACGGTACAAGAGGTAGCCGACTTGATCCGAGGCGAGAAGGGGACGATTGTGGTTCTGACCGTTGTACATATCAATGAGGCGGATACAGTTGATATTGAGATTGAGCGGGATGATATTTTGCTGCCTTCTGTCACGTATCGGTTGACACTGGAAGACCCAACGATTGGGTATATCCAGTTGAGCCGTTTTAGCGGTGAAAGCAGCAATGAGATTGCCGAGGCCATCACCGCCCTGGAAGCGGAGGGGGCCGAAAAGCTGATCCTGGATTTGCGTCACAATGGCGGCGGGCTGGTGGATGCGGCCGTTAACGTCGCCGATCATTTTTTGGATGAAGGTGAGATTCTTTTCCAGCGTAGTCGAGGTGATGGAGAACGCATTTATGGCAGTTCAGACAAGACGTTGGCCCCCACTCTGCCGCTGGTGGTTCTGGTTGACGGGGGTACGGCCAGCGCCTCAGAAATTTTGGCTGGAGCCTTGCGTGACCGAGAGCGGGCCATCCTGGTGGGTCAGCGCACCTTTGGTAAAGGCTCAGTGCAATTGGTCTATGATTTAAGCGACGGTTCGTCGGTCCATGTAACCTCTTCACGCTGGTATACGCCATCCCGTACCGAAATCGACCGGCAAGGGCTAACCCCAGATTTTGAAGTGGAAATTACGCAAGAAGATATTGATAACGGCCGTGACCCGATTTTATTGCGGGCAATTGAATATTTACAAGAGCAAGTAGCAAGCAGCGAATAGCAGTTACCACCCGCAACCTGCACCCGCTGCTTGCCCCTAATGAGGTAACATAACACTATGACAGCACAAGATAACGCTACACACTCCCCCAAAACGACAAGCTGTTGGGTCTGGGTTATGGCCGGATTGCTCGGTTTAACCCTGGTTATTATGGTAGGGATCGCCAGCTTTTTTGCCGGCCGGGCCAGTGCGCCTGCCATTGCCAGCGTCGTAACGGCCGAACCAGTTGTGCAAATTGTGGAGGTAACGGCCGTTCCTGAACAAACGGTCATCGAAGTCGAAGAAGAAGGTGAGACTGATACGGCCGATATGTCCGCCACTGAAGCAGATGAGACCCCCGACGACCCACCGCCTACCCCCACGGCCCAACCCACCAACACACCGGCCACCGTTACCCCCTCCGGTGATCCCAACTTTGAGCTGTTTGACGAAGTGTGGCAAATTGTGGCCCGCGAATATGATGGGCAGGTTCCCACCGACCAGGAACGGGTTTACGCTGCCATTGAAGGCTCGCTGGAAACGCTGGACGACCAGTACACTCGTTTTTTCCGACCGGAAGTGGCCGCCCGCATGCGCGAGAATCTGAGTGGAGCTGTGGAAGGCATTGGGGCCTTTGTGCGTGAAAACGATGAGGGGCAAATTGAGATTGTGCGCCCCATCCCCGGCCAACCGGCTGAACAGGCCGGTATTCGTCCCGGGGACATTATTATTGGCGTAGATGACGAAGATGTGCGGGGCCAGTCGCTTGATGAAGTCATTACCAAAGTGCGCGGCCCGCGTGGTTCAGAAGTGGAACTGACCATTGAACGGGCTGATGTGGCCGGGCCGCTGCGTATTGTCATCGTGCGCACGCGCTTTGAAGTGCCTACTATCGAAGCCGAGATGCTAGAAGATGATATCGCCTACATCCGCCTGAGCAGCTTCTCGGCCAATGCCGAAAGCCAGCTCATCGAGACACTGGCAGAAATGCTGGCCCAAAACCCAACTGGACTTATTTTTGACCTGCGCGATAATCCTGGGGGCTTTTTAGACCAGGCCATTGCCATTGCCGATATCTTTTTGGATGAGGGCGTTATTCTGTTTGAGCGCAACCAGGTGGGCCTGGATCAGACGTTTATGGCCGAACCGGGCGGGCTGGCTGAAACAATTCCGCTGGTCGTGTTGATCAATCCCGGCAGCGCCAGTGCAGCCGAAATTGTAGCCGGCGCCATTCAAGATAACGGCCGTGCTATTCTTATTGGCGAAACTACCTTTGGCAAAGGCTCGGTGCAGCGCAGCCGCCAGCTTTCCGACGGCTCCGAACTGCGTGTTACCTTTGCCCGCTGGTTTACACCCAATAACCAGACCATTGACGACCAGGGCATCAACCCCGACATCCTCGTCGAAACAGACGAGGTGTTTATGTACGGTAGTGAAGATGATATTCAGTTGCAGCGGGCGCTGGAGTACTTTGGTGAACAGTAAACGGTAAACGGTAAACGGTGAACGGTAAACGGTGGTCGGATAACGGATAACCGATAACCGATAACCGATAATGGAAGAATATGAGTATAAAAGTAGTTGCTAAAAACAAGCGAGCCAACTTTGATTATGAACTGTTGGAAAAATATGAAGCCGGCCTGGTCCTGACCGGCACTGAAATTAAGTCAGTGCGGGACAATCGGGTCGATTTGAAACGCAGTTATGTGCAGCCGCGTGACGGGGAGTTGTGGCTGCTGGAGGCCCATATTGCCGAGTACAAACATGGCAACCGGGAAAACCATGAACCCAACCGGCCGCGTAAACTGTTGCTCCACCGGCGCGAAATCAGGAATATTCTGGACGAGATGGCCCAAAAGAGTCTGACGATGGTTCCGGTGCGCCTCTACCTGAAGGATGGCCTGGCCAAAGTGGAAGTGGCCCTGGCTCGCGGCAAGAAAAAGTATGACAAACGGGCCGACCTGGCCCAACGAGACGCCAATCGCCAGGTGGAGCGTGCCCTGCGCCAAAAATATGGTGGTTAGGTTTTAGGAAAAGTGGGCCGTCGGGTTCAGGTCGTTGGGGTCGAGGACGGGCAGGTCGATAGGATCGGTGGTGGGGGCTATGCCCGATTGATAGAGTACCTTTGACTGGCCGGTGAGCGCGTCCCAGACGTCGCCCAGAGTATCGGCCAGGGCCACGGGGCGCTGCAACTGATTGGCCATATCCTGCGGCGAGATGTTGTCCAGGCTGATAGTGTCGGGGTGGTCGAACATGACGCGGGGCAGTACCACCAGGTCGCCGTAGCCGCCGGCCTTTAGCTGCGTGAGGACATCATTGCCCATCAGCAGGCCGGCCGTGGTAATGGTTCCCCCCAATTTTTCATTGTGGATGGCCTGGACGGTAACGTCTAAATGGGTGAGCCGGCAGAATACGGCCGTTTCCTCCCGCAGCATGTCGGCAAACATCAGGCCCGTTACCAGCGTCACTTTTTCATAAGGGAAAGTGGGTGCTTCGGCCATGGCCGACTTGATTTCAGCCTGCTCCCCTTGCCACGCATCCAGAAAGTGGCGCACCATCCCCAGCCCGTTCTCATGCAGGTCCTGGCCGTCATAGTCGGACAGCGGCGGTACTTCGCGCCCTGTTACCAGATACCACTCATCGGTGGGGTAAATAAAACGCGCCCCAAAGCGAGCCAGATAGTCAGCCTGCAGGCTTTCCACATAATCGAGAACGGCCGCCGCTTCGTCCGGGGTATGTGTCCGCATCTTATACTTGTGATGCTTAGTCAGCCCCACCGGCACCACGCTGACCGATTTTACGCCCGGCCACAGCGTTTCTAAATCCCGAATTGACTGCTCCAGCCAGTGGCCATCGTTGACCTCCGGCGTAACCACCAGTTGGGTATGGACCTCAATGTCGCGCTCAAGGAGCCAGCGCAGTTGGTCCATGATGTCGGGCGCATTGGCATTACGCAGGTAGCGACGGCGCTGTTCCAGGTCGGTCACGTGGACGGAGACGTAAAGTGGGGAAAGGCGCATCGTTTCAATGCGCCACCAGTCATGGTCGCTCAGGTTGGTCAGGGTGACGTAGTGACCAAAGAGAAAGGAGTAGCGGTAGTCGTCGTCTTTGATGTAGAGGGTACGGCGAAAGCGGGGGGCCATTTGCAGCACAAAACAAAATTCACACAAATTATTGCAGCGGCGAATGTCGGTATCAAAGGTGGGATGGGCGAACTCTATGCCTAAAGGCTGGTTATATTCCCGAAACGCTTCGTATAACAAATATTCGTCATCGCGGCGAATGAGCAGTTCCATCTCTTCCTCCGCGCTGTAATATTGCACGTCGATGACATCTTCAACCGGGTTGTCATTAATTGCCAGCAGTTCATCACCCGCCTGCAGACCAATAGCCGCGGCCACGCTGCGGGGCTGAACGGCCGTTATCTGTCCGCCTGTATATGTTTGTAGGTCAATTTCCTGGAATAGAGCCATAATTAAATATTTCAAAGTGGTAGAGTTGCAGAGTGGCGGGGTGGCAAAGTCACCTTACCACTTCGCTACTTCGCCACTTCGCCACTCGCTACCTGCACAATTTCAGCCACAATCTCTTGCGGGCTGCGGTTTGTTGTATCCACAATAAGGGCGTCAGCGGCCGGCCGCATGGGGGAATGTTGGCGGCTGCCGTCGATTTCATCGCGGCGGCGCACGTCGGCTAGAATTGCTTCATGGCTGCCACTGTGGCCTTGTTTTTGCCGTTCCTGCCAGCGACGGTGAGCACGTTCCTCGGCACTGGCGGTGATGTAAAGCTTGAGCGGGGCGTTGGGCACAACGACGGTGCCAATATCCCGCCCCACCATGACCACGCGACCGCGCCGGCCAAACTGCTGCTGCTGTCTGACCATTTCCCGGCGCACCGGGGCGTAGCTGGCCACCTGAGAAACGTGGGCATCTACCTCAGGGCCGCGCAGAGCCCAGGTGACGTCT
>JAWOIM010000244.1:0-3454 GCA_046484685.1 Chloroflexota bacterium
GTGGCCCTTCGCCGACTCCCTCCACTGCCACCGTCGAGAAGTCTTCCGCACCCGTTAGCAGCTAGTCAATCTGTCGTGATCGTGTGTCGTGATCGTAATCGAAAAAACGATCACGATCACGATTGGCGATCACGATCACGATGGTTTCACGCATCACGCATCACGTTTCACGTTTCACGCCCTGCCAACCCCCAGAGTCTCCCAAAAAGATTAGCGCATCGTCAGAGCCATCACCGCTTTTTGCACGTGCAGCCGGTTCTCTGCTTCGTCATAGACCACGCTGTGGGGGCCATCGATAACCCCGTCTGTGACCTCAATGCCGCGATCGGCCGGCAGGCAGTGCATATAGAGGGCGTCTTCTTTGGCCAGGGCCATGCGCCGCTCATCGGCAATCCAGTCGGTATACTGGCGGCCAATGCGGGCACTTTCTTCATTATCGGTGGTGGTCAGCAGCGCCCCCCAGCTTTTAGGATACACCACGTCGGCATCTTTGAAGCCGGCATCAAACTCATCCATAATCTCAAACGAACCGCGTGAGCGCCGCGCATTTTCTTTGGCCTGCTCCAGGATATCGGGCATCAGTTTGAATTCCGGCGGATGGGTCAGGCGAACATTCATGCCGTAGCGGGTCATGAGCAAGATGAGGCTTTGCGGCACGCTGATCGGTTTCTGGTAGCTGCTGGCATAGGCGTAGCTGACGTTGATAGTCAGGCCGCGCGGGTCGCCCTTCTTTTCGATAATGGTCAGCATATCGGCCAAAATCTGGAAGGGGTGGTAGACATCACACTGCATATTCAGCACCGGTACGCGAGCAGCGGCGGCCACATCCCGAATATACTGGTTACCCACCCCCCAATCGCACTGGCGAATGGCCAGGCCGTCGTTGTAGCGGCCCAAAATTTCACCAATCTCTTTGGCCGTGTCGCCGTGACTGATTTGAGTGGTGGTGCTTTCGATAAATTGGGCATGGCCGCCCAACTGAGCCATGCCGGCCTCGAAGCTGGCCCGCGTGCGCGTGCTGCTGAAAAAGAAAAGCATGGCCAGCACCTTATCGCGCAGATAGGCGTGGGGCTGGCCCAGCGCCCGCTGCCGCTTGAGGTCCAGGGCTACATCCAGTACGGTATCAATTTCTTCTTTTGTCCATTCTTGGGTCGTGATCATGTCACGGCCGCGTAAATCTGTTTGCATCTGTTTGCTCCTTTTGGGGGATGGGGGTTGGGGACTGGGGGATAGGGGTAGGCTCTCCATTCCCCACTCCCCAATCCCTAATCCCCAATCCCTAACCCCTAATTCTCTGTGAGAGGGTGTTGAGTTGTTTAGCGATAACTGTTAATTGGTTTTGCAGATCAGTATATGATTCGGGGGAGAGATAGCCGATTCTACGAGCAATTTCAAGTTGGGTTTCAAGTTCTGCCGTTGAGCCACGAGCAATACGCAGAAAGTGGGCATATTCGTTGCGTGAGCGAGCATGGCCTTCGGCAATATTTGAGGCAATAGAAACGGCCGCTCGTCGCATCTGGCTTGTCAAACCAAACCGCTCCGACTGCGGGAACGATTCCGAAACCTGATACAGCGCCACTGAAAATTCCACCGCTCGCTGCCACACATCTAAATCCCGGAAACTACGAATCCGCCCCATTCCCTACCCCCCAACCCCTAATCCCCAACCTCCAGCATAACCGGCAGCAGGGCATAGAACTTAGTCGCCTCGACCACTTCTTTAAGCGGCACGTGCTCGTTGACGGCATGGGCATAAATTTCGTTGCCGGGGCCAAAGCCGATGCTGGGGATACCGATTTTGCCGCGCCAGTAGTTGCCGTTGGTAGAGAAGTCCCACTTGCCGGACGGCCGTTTCTCCCCCCACAGCGCCTCAATGGCCGCCAGCCCGGCCTGCACGCAGGGATCATCCTCCGGCATGGCCCAGGCCGGAAAATCCTTTTCATAGACAAAGACGGCCCCGGTATGGCTTGGCTCGGCGTAAATAAGCTCCTCAATTGTAAAATCCTCTTTATGCTCGGCGGGGAACAGGTTTTGGATGGCTTCAATAATACCTGCTTTGTTTTCGCCAAAGGTAGTGCGGCGGTCCACAAAGATACGACACTCATCCGGTACGGCGTTGTCGCTGGGGGAGACGCTGGCCACGCGGGTAACGGTAATGCGCCCCTGCCCCAAAAAGGGGTCAGAGATAAAATCCTTCTCCATATCGCGGATACCGGCAATGACGGGCAGCATTTTGTAAATGGCGTTGTCGCCCAGATGGTTGCTGGCGGCGTGGGCACTGCTGCCTTTGGCCACCACTTCCAATTCCACCCGTCCTCGCTGACCCCGATAGACGTTCATCCGGGTCGGCTCGCCAATGACCACAAAGTCGGGTTTGATGCCTTCCCACTCTACAAAAGCCTGGCAGGCCACGCCGTCACACCACTCCTCAATGTTGCCCAAAAAGTAGGCGGTGTAGCCGTCGAGCAGCCCCAAATCCCGGGCAAAGGCCAGTCCGTAGACCATGCCGGGAGTAGACCCTTTTTCGTCCAGCGCGCCGCGGGCATATAAGAGGCCGTCTTCCTCTTTACCGATGAACGGATCCCATTCCCACTGCTCCGGATCGCCAATGCCCACCGTGTCCAGGTGGCTGTCGTAGAGCAGAATTTTATCGCCGTCACCGATACGGCCGACTATCGAGCCATAGCGGTCCACATACACCTGATCATACCCCAGCCGGATCATCTCCTCGCCGACGCGCCGGCCGACTTCTTCAATGTCGCTGTCCATACTGGGAATAGCCACAATTTCCCGAAAAAAGGTGAGGATGTCCGTCTCGGCCGCGGCCACTTTCTGGTTAATTTGTTGAATGAGTGTGTCCATGTAATGTTTCCTTTTTACTGAAGTCTGGCAAATTTTAGACCTGCGAGGTTTCTACCAGAGTAAATTGTTGTAAATTATGTACAAAAACCGCGCAGGTCTTTTTAGAGCAGCTTTTTCTTGAGGCCGGCCAGCATTTTGCGCTTGATTTTGTCGGGGGGGTTGGGGTCCAGGCGGGTTACCGGATAGCGCCCCTGGGCCTCGGCCTGGGCCAGGGCGTGATGGACCAGCAGATGGTTGTGGCGGCGCATAAAGTCCTGATGAGTGGCGTCAGGGTATTGTTCCAAATCGGCCGTTTGGGCGGCCAGCATCTTTTTCTTGATGTCGCCAATCTCATCTTCAGGTAAATAGCCGGCCGTCGTACTCAGCTCCAACTGATCCGCTACCGGAACCAGCCGGGCCAGAATCACCTCGCCCAAGTCTACCGCACCACGCCCGCCTCCTTCATAAATATCATACAGGTCGCCGGTCAGATAATCACGCACTTTGAGAATCTGTCCTTCATACCCGATTAGTTCATAAGCGCCGGCCGGTTCGGCCGTTAGCCAGCCGCTAAGGACCGTCTGCTGGTAGCTGGAGAGGTCCTCCAGCTTTT
>JAWOIM010000269.1:0-5464 GCA_046484685.1 Chloroflexota bacterium
CTGCTGCAAGGCACACGCCACAGCGTCAGTGAAATAGACCTGGGCGAAACCGTACCCGCCAATTTGCAAGAGACCATCGCTTATGATGACCCTGAAGACGAGCTGCAACTGCACACCAGCAGCGCCAATCCCGGCGGTGCAGGCAATCAGGAAGGAATGTTCTTTGGCCACAGCGCGGCCGAAGAAGAGAAAGATTTTATTTTCCGCTACTTTCGAGAGATAGATGACGGGCTGCGCCAGGTACTATATGAAAAAGCGGCCGTGCCTCTGCTGTTGGCCGGGGTTGATTACTTACATCCCATTTATAAGCGAGCCAACAACTATCCTTACCTGCTCGATGAAGGGATTCACGGCAATCCTGAACATTGGCGCAATGAGGAGCTGCACGAGCGAGCCTGGCCCCTGGTTGAACCTCACTTTGCCCAGGCCCAGCAGGAAGCGCTGGCGAAATTCCAGCAGATGCTAAGCAGCGACCAGGCTTCTTATCAATTAACAGAGGTGATTGCGGCAGCCTATTACGGCCGTGTCGATACCCTCTTTACCCCCCTGACTAAACAATTATGGGGCCACTTTAACCAACAGACGGGCGAAGTCACGCTAGAGTCTGACTCAACACCTGATAACAACGACCTGCTGGACATGGCCGCCATCCAGACCCTACTTAACGGCGGCACCGTCTACGCTGTCCCTGCCGCTGACATGCCAGAAGGGCAATCTCTGGCGGCCATATTTCGCTATTAACCAGAATGGAAATCCATCATTCGTGATGGATAGTCATTTTCGAAGGAGTTCGACATGGACCCAGCACACCATAGCTTGCCCTGAGCAGCGCCGAAGGGATGGATGAAAATTCATCGTCTATGGTCCATCGTCCATCGTCTATTTTCAAAGGAGGTGATAGAGCATGATCGGAGTCGAGAAAAAGAACAACGAATCACCAGAACAACTGCTGCGTCGCTTCCGCAAAAAGGTAAGTCGCAGTGGCGTGATGAGCGACTTTCGCAAAAAGCGCTGGCACGTTTCAAAGAGTGAGCTGCGCCGCATTGAAAAGAAAAAAGCGGTTCGCCGCTCCCGGCGTAATCAATCCCATCGCCGGCGCTAAGTCACATGGCACGCTTAACGTGCTTGCCGCTTACAGATATTATTTACCCGGATACCCCAGGTCAATCATTAGATTGACCTGGGGTCTAGTCAAAAGTTTTAAGGAGTTTAATGGATATTTCAACACTAGCGTTTCAAGTTAATGATGTAGAAGAAGATAGCCTGACCATCAATGGCAACAATGGTAACGGTAATGGCCACCACCCTGAGCCAACGCCCCTTTCTTTCGCCGATATGCTGGACAGTTTCGATTACGTTGTGCCCCAGCAAGGTGAGTTTTTAGAAGGAACCATTATCCGTATTGACGAAGATGCCATCTTTGTTAATGTCGGGGCCAAACGGGATGCTATCATTCCACATACTGACTTGGACCAAATGGAGGAAGAACAATTAACAGATCTGTCTACAGGTGATGTCATTCCTGTTTATGTTCTCCGCACCCCGGTCGGGGACGAAGAACTGATTGTGTCTCTGTACAAGGGTTTACAGCAGCGGGATTGGGATTGGGCAGAGTCTTGTTTGGAATCGGAAGAGCTGCTGGAACTGAAAGTCGTCGGTCACAATAAAGGTGGTCTGCTGGTTGAGTTCGGCCGTTTACGCGGGTTTGTGCCCAATTCACACGTGTCTGATCTGCGCCATGTGCGTAACCCCAGCCAGCGCAAAGCGTTCAAAGATAAATCGCGTCATGATGATCTGGTGGTTAAGGTGATTGAGGTTGATCGCGATCGGCGCCGGCTGGTCATGTCAGAAGCGGCGGCTATGGTCGAACAGCGGCAGAACCGGCTCGAAGAATTAGAAGAAGGAGCCGTAATGACCGGGAGGATCGTCAATGTCGTCAAATATGGCGCATTTGTTGACTTAGGTGGCGTTCATGGACTGCTGCATATTTCCAAGATTGATTGGCATCATATTGACCACCCCTCAAATGTCTTTGAAGTAGGAGATGAGGTTGAGGTGCTGATTGATGAGGTGGACGTTAAAAAAGAGCGTGTCAGCCTAAATCGCAAGGTCCTTATGCCTACACCCTGGGATGCCTTTGCTGAAGAGCATGCCGTGGGCGGACTAATTGAAGGTGAAATAACCAACGTACTGGACTTCGGTGCCTTTGTGCAGGTGGCCGACGGCATTGAAGGCTTGATCCACATCAGCGAGATCAATATGCCCCATGCCGGTTCACCGGAAGCGGTGCTGCAATCGCGTGACGTCGTTTTGGCCCGTATTATCAGTATTGAGCCAGACCGAGAACGTTTGAGCCTGAGCCTACGTCGCGTGACAACCACAGAAGAACTGGATTGGATGGCCCGCAAAGCAGAGGCAGAAACAGCAGAAGCAGCCGTGGCCGAGACAGAAGAAGACGTCGAAGCCGTTGCTGCTAAAACAGATAGCGTCGATGTCGTGGATGTCGATGACATGGATGTCGATGTCGATGTCGTAGACGAAACTGACTTAACTGCTGAAGTTGAGGAAACTGAAGCCGAGGCCGCAATTGATGCGGAAACAGAGACTGAGATAGAGGCTGATACAGACTCTGATGTGGAAGTTGAAGCGGAAGAAGTGGAAGAAATAGAAGCTGAAACGACAAGTGAACTTGCTGTGGAAACGGAGTCCGAGACGAACGCTGAGACAGAATCTGCGGTCAAAGACGACGTGGAAGCGGAAGAAGTTGAACCCGAAGCAGATGCTGAGATTGACGCTGAAAAAATGGAAGCTGAAGTCGAACTGGAAACAGTCTAAAAAACAGGTAGTCGCTTGCTAAAATGAAAAAGGGTTGGGCGCTTCTTCGTCCAGCCCTTTTTTTGATCTTGACAGAAAGCTTGCTTTCGATTACAATAATCGTAATTATACGATTAAGGAGCGTGTGATGACTATACCTGACCCCTGTTGTACCCTGGAAATTAACGGTGTAGAGCAGGAGCGCCTGGTTATTATGTTCAAAGCCCTGGGCAACCCCATCCGCTTTGAGATACTCAAATTTTTGGTGACCCATCCCGGCTGTATCACCGGGGATATTGTTGCGTTTCTGCCTGTAGCCCAGGCCACGGTCTCCCAACATCTTAAGGTACTGCGTGAAGCCGGCTGGGTAGAAGGAAGCGTAGAAGGAACGGCCGTTAGCTACTGTCTTGATAACACCAATATTATCTGGTTCAGAGAGCGGGTCGGAGAAATATTCTAATTTTTTTAAGTTGTTTTATCGTAATAACACGATAAATAGGAGATCGTTATGGACCAATTAACGTTTGTAATGCAATTTATTTGGCAAAATTTTTTAACTATCTGGCCTTACCTGCTCATTACTATTCCTCTGGCGGTAGCGGTTAACCTGTCGGGAGCCTCAAAATATATTAGCCGGGCCTTTCAAGCCAGTCCCCTGGTGGCTATTATGTTGGCAACAGTTGTGGGTGCGTTTAGTCCATTCTGTTCATGCAGCGTTATCCCCGTGGTAGCGTCGCTGCTCATTAGCGGCGTACCGTTGGCGCCCGTGATGGCCTTCTGGATCGCTTCACCATCAATGGATCCGGAGATATTTTTCTTATCGGTAGCCATGTTGGGCTGGGAACTGGCGCTGTGGCGCTTTATGGGGACACTGCTGTTAAGCTTGAGTGCCGGCTTCTTAACCCATATCCTCATGGAGCAAGGCTGGTTGGGCGCTGAAATTTTACGTACCAGGCAGGTGTCTACCCTCACGGTGCGCCAATTGTGGCAAAATGGATGGACGTGGTTAAAGGGATCCGTTAGAGTCAAGCAGTCAGCTATAGGAATTATATCGCCCCCTATTCTCTTAACTGCCGAGGCCGTGGCTGTGGCCCCAGCCGACGGTGGGGGCCCAGCCGACGGTGGGGACCCACGAGCAGCAGCCGGTGACTGTACCCAGGCTGGCTCTTGCCAGGTGCAGAAACGGCCGTCCTGGCAGCAGCGGCTTTGGCCTGAAACCTGGGCGGCTACCAGGCTGGTGGTTCAATTTATGGCCCTGGCCTTCTTCCTGGAGGCCCTTATCCTGCTATTTGTGCCGCAGGAGTGGATTGTTGGCTTATTGGGGAATCAAAATCAGTGGGCCGTCCCCTTAGCCGCCCTTTTAGGCATGCCGGTTTATACCAGCAACATAACAGCCCTACCGTTAATTGGGGGGATGTTAAATCAGGGAATGAATCCGGCTGCGGCACTGGCTTTTCTGATCGCCGGACCGACCACAACGCTGCCGGCCATGACAGCCGTTTGGGGCTTAGTGCAGCGGCGCGTTTTCATACTGTATATTGCTTATGCGCTGGTAGGATCGGTTGTTCTGGGGCTGGTTTATGGGCTGGTGAGATAACAGGGCAAGTTTGACAACGGACTGAAATTTAATTGCAAAGGGCGCAGAGAAAACAATGCTCTCTGCGCCCTTTACAATTAGTTATGCTGGTCTAAAACGGTATGTCGTCCTCTTCTTGGGCCGGTGAGCTGCCGCCACCATTGTTATCATCATAGTCAGACCCCTCATAACCATCAGAGTCAGCACGGCTGCCCACAAAGCTGAAATTATCGGCCGTTACTTCAAAGGAAGCGCGTACCGTCCCATCCTGGCCTGTCCAGAGGCGTGGCCCCCCGGTATTGGGGTCAGGTTTGATGCGGCCTTCAACCAATACCTTACTGCCTTTGCTCAAATATTGATTGGCTACCTCAGCGCGGCGACCCCATACGCTGACCCGAAACCAGGTTGTTTCATCCACTTGCTGGCCCGTTTTGCTATCATTCCAACGACGGTTGGTGGCTACGCTGAAGCTGGTAACGGCCGTTCCATCCGGCATATACCGCATCTCCGGGTCACCACCAAGATTCCCTACCACTATTAATTTTTGATACATGTTACTCTCTCCTTTGGGTTGGTGTAATGACTAATCGGGCCACAGAAACCTGTGTAAATACCTGTCCATAAGCCTGTCAGGGACCTATGGCTTTAGCCATTACAGTTGATAAACAAACCAAAACGGCCGTTGTTCCCGCAGCCACCATCTGGCGCATGAGGAAGCAACGAAAATAGCAAAAGCCACTTTATCAAACTTGTCTATACCCTAACTGCTTATTGAAGGGGATTGTGCTGGCTTGTACAGCCAGACAACCCTATAATAGCATATTTAGGCGCTAAATGAAACCTCAAATCAGTCTAATTTTGTATTTACACCCCGCGAAGACGCCATAGAAAAAAAGTTCCTCTGGTTTTCTTCGCACACTTCCTGTCTTTGCGGTGAACTTCCAGAGAGACTCAATAGTTAGCAATATTTTAGCACACATGTTCTTTTTTCGCAACTTATACATGCTTCGAGCAGCAATTCGAAATATGACTCAATCAGGTTCAAGTTCGAGTTGGACAAACATGAACCTGAGG
>JAWOIM010000289.1:0-9034 GCA_046484685.1 Chloroflexota bacterium
GATGATCGTGGCCGCAATCAGGGCCAGCGCCCGGCTGAGAAACAGGTTGGTGCGGCTGATGGGATGAGCCAGCACCAGGTCCAACACCCCCTGCTCCTCGTCACCCACCAGCATCCCGGCGGCGGCGCCAATGACGAAAATGCCGATAATGACGGTCATATAGCCAAAGAAGTAAGCATCCAGATAGCCAGCCGGCGTCATAAAAAGATCAAGATCGGTAACGCCAATAAAAGCCATTATCTCCGGCGGGTAGGCGGCCAATATCTCCTCCACACCCATGATGTCCATGACCGAATCGTACATAAAAACCATCATGAGGCTGTACAGGCTCAGGCCAATACTCCAACCAATAATCCGGCCGCGCAGCCGGCGCAGTGTATGTTTGAATTCAGCCCACATATCAGTTTTCCTCCCCAGTTTTCTCACCTTCGTAATAGGCCAGAAAGACCTCTTCAAGAGACGGCCGTTCCGTCTCCAAATCACTTACCGGATAAGCAGCCAGCGCCTTAATCAGCCCGTCCATTTCCCCCTCTACCTGAACCATGATGTGGGTGTTGGCCTGTTCCAGCAGCGATACCCCCGGCACGGTGGCCAGCGGTTGGGGATCGACCGGCTCGCGGAAGCGAATGTGCAGCCGGCGCAGGGCCATGCTCATCAATTGGTGCGGCTCTGCCTCCTCCACGATCACCCCTTCGCGGATAATCGCAATCCGGTCGGCAATCGCCTCTACCTCGCCGATGATGTGGGAGGAAAAGAAGACGGTGGCCCCCGCCTGCCGTGCCTCCTTGAGCAAGCGATAAACCTCCTGCTGCATCAGCGGGTCCAGGCCCGAAGTCGGCTCGTCCAGCAGGAGCAGTTCCGGCCGGGACATGAGGGCCTGCACCAGGCCCACTTTTTGTTTGTTGCCTTTGGACAGGTTCTTGATGGGGATGGTCAGGTCCAACGCCAGGCGTTCGGCCAACCGGCTCACAAACGACCAGTCGCTCTTGTTACCGCGCAGCTCGTTAAAATAGCGCAGGGCTTGTTGGGCCGTCTGGTTACTTTCCACGTTTAGCTCCCCCGGCAGATAGCCGACGCGGGCACGGACGGCCACCGGGTCGGCTTGCGGGTCCAGCCCCAGCACGCGGATACTGCCCGCCTGGGGCCGGATCAAATCCAGCAGGCAGCGAATGGTGGTCGTTTTGCCGGCTCCGTTTGGCCCCAGAAAGCCGAAAATCGTGCCCTTTTCGACTTCCAGGTCAACGCCGCGCAGCGCCTGAACCGGGCCGTAGCTCTTGGTCAGACCGCTGGTGAGTATTGCTTTTTCGTCAGACATTGCTTAAGCTTCCTCTGTAAATAGGACGGAGGACGAAGGACCGAAGACGGAAGAACCTACTCCGTCATCCGTCCTCGGTCGTCCGTCATTTTCATTCCCGGCCACGCCGGCCATTTGCTGGTGCGCCATGCGCGTGTTGTCTCCTTCGAAAATAGACCACACCGGACTTATAACTCCTCTACTTCAAAAACAGCGACGGCGGCAAGCAAGCACAGCAGGATAAGAACCAGGCTAAAGGCGGCCGCACCGGCGTTGGGGGCAACGGCCGTATCTACCCCCAACTGTGACGCCCAGCCAATCAAGCCGGAAGGGAAGAGGGGGCCATAGTTGGGCAAACTGCCGCCCAGAAAGATGAAGACCGACCCGATCAGGGCGATTCCCGCGGCCGCGCCGGTGGTGCGGGCGATGGCGCTGCCCAACAGGGTAACGGCCGCAAAGGTCAGCAGCCAGGTAAAGAGCAGGTAATTGCCCAGCATAAACGGCCCAAAGGTCAGCGGCTCAAAAAGCAGATAGGTGTAATAATAAACCGCCAGCCCCGACAGCGTAAAGCTAAACAGATAAAGCAGCGTTTGGGCCACAAATTTGCTCAACAGGAAGGCCCAGCGGGGCAGCGGTTTGCTCAAAATCATGGGCGTCAGGCCCCGCTCCTTTTCACCGGCCACCGCCCCCATGCCCAACAGCAGCGCCAGAATAAAGCCGAACTGGGTAATGTTGCCCACGTATTGGGCGATGGCGTCCCGGTTGCTCGGTTCAGGGATCAGGTCGGCAAACATGGCCGCTTCCTCCATGCTGCCGATAATCTGGGGCGTGAAGTAGGCTACCAGCGGCGAAGCCAGACCAAAGAGGAGGAAAACGGCCGTTACCACCAACAACCGTTTTGTCTGCCACTGCTGGCGCAGTTCCTTGCCCAGCGCCAGCCAAAACAGGGCAATTTCGGTGCGCACCGGCTGCAACCGGCGCGGCGGCCGGGCCGGCCACCAGCGGACCAGCAGCCCCAGCGCCGGCAGCGCCAGCAGCAGGAAGAGCAGCTCGGCCTGCCATATTTCCAGGAATTGGGCGGCGTAAACGGCCGTGGCGTCAAAAAAGCTGTGGTAAAACAGCGCCGCCAGAAAATAAAGGGGCTGCCGCTCGGCAAAAGCCCGCCAGACCAACACCGACAGGAAAACGTGCAGTGTCAGGGCAATCAGCCGTTCGCCAAAGGCGAAAAAGATAGTCAAAGGTGAGCCGTCGAATAAAGCCATTTGCCGCTGCACAGCCGCCAGTTGTTCCGGCAGCATATCCAGCGTCTGTAAATCGACCCCACGCAGCGCCCAGAGCGAGCTAACGGTAGCCGCCGTCAGCACGCCGCCTACCAGCATGGCCTCAATGCCGCCGTGCCCCAGGCCCACCATCAGCCCGTCCTCACGCTGCTGCGCCTGGCCAAAGCGGACCAGCAGCCCGTAGCCCAGCGCCCGCGCCACCGATTCACAAATGCCGGCCGACAGACCGAGAATAACGGCCGTTCGCAGCAGATGGGGCGCGTCGGCAGCGACCGGGCCAAGCCAGCCCAGGTCGCTCAGCCAATCATTTAGAGGAAAATGGACCAACTGCGAACCAACAAAGGTGGCCACGCCCACCAAAAAGAGCCACCATCTGACGGCAAAGTAGCGGCGCAGCAGAACCGCTACCACGACCGGCGTTAAAATCATCAAGAGTACAGAGAGGGTTGTCGTTAAGATAATCATATTAACACGTATTTCGTAGTGCGTAGTGCGTATTTCATATTACGTAGTCAGGGAAAATTGCGCGATACGAAATACGCACTACGCTAAATCTATCGAAGCCGCTATGTACTGATGCTCAGGAAAATCTCTTCGAGTGACGGCCGTACCCATTCATAGCGGGTCAAGATAATGTCGTGGGCCACCACCAGGGGTAGAATCGCCTGCCGGGCAACGGCCGTGTCATGCACCGCCAGACGCAGTTGGTTATCGTCCAGGGTCAAACCGGCCAGCCAGGGTTGCGCTTCCAATGCGGCCGTAAAGCCGGCAGGCAGCGGCAAAAAATCCCGCGCTACTTCCAGCAGCAGAATGTTGGTCGCATAGTCGGCCAGCAGATCGTCCCGCGCCGCGACGGTGAGCAGTTCCCCTTCGTGGATAATGCCGATGGTGTCGCACACCCGCTCCACGTCGCCCAGAATATGACTGGAGAAAAAGACCGTCACCCGCCCGCGCAGCCCGTCGATGAGCTGCAAGATTTCATAGCGGCCGGCCGGATCAAGGGCACTGGTCGGTTCGTCCAGCAGCAAAACGGGCGGCTCGTGGATCAGCGCCTGGGCAATGCCCAATCGTTGCTTCATGCCGCCGGAAAAGCCGCCAATGCGTCGGCGACCGGCCTCTTGCAGGCCAACCAGATCCAGCATCTCCTCGACACGCCGCTTGCGTTGCTCGCTGGGCAGGAAGAACATAGCCGCCACGTAGTGGAGATAGTCGCGGGGTGTCATCCACTTGTAAAAGGCCGGGTCCTGGGGCAGATAGCCAAATTGGGCCCGTGCCGCGCCGTTCCCTTCCGTCACCTGCGTGCCGGCAATCCAGGCCGTGCCGGAGGTGGGTCGGGCCAGCCCGGTCAGCAGGCGCATGGTGGTGGTTTTGCCCGCGCCGTTACGCCCCAAGAAACCAAAAACCGAGCCGGGGGCGACATCCAGATTGAGCGGTTTGAGCGCCTCTACCGGCCCATAGCGCCGCGACAGGTTGCGGCAGCGAATGGCGACCTGAGCGTCAAGTGGCTTCTCGTTAAACATCTTCCCGCCCCAGCAGGAAATAGATAATCGGGCCAATCAAATTGACAAAGACAATAATCACAACCCACATCCATTTAGGGCCGCGCGTCTGTTCCCGCCTGGCCAGGTCCAGCAGGGCGGCCACCATCAGTCCCAACTGGATGATCAGTACGGGAATCAAAAAGGGGATCAAGGGTCTTATTTCTTCAACTATGTTCATAATGGTTAACTCAACTATGTTATTTGATAAGCGTTCAGTCTATGAAGAGACGTACGTATCTACTCACGTTCTCAGGAGATTGGACCAATCTTAATCACTCAATGTCCTGCTCACCAGAGCAAATTGGTCCAATCTGGCTTGGTAGTTACCAGCGTACCCCATCATTCAAACTTTGTAACCAGTCTTAAGACCAGTTTGGACCTGGTCTTGAGACCAGGTTAACGGGCATTTAGTGTAGCTCTTCCTATTATCTTTCGCCATTACACGCATAGACGCCAGCAATCTAGTTGTGGCAGTGTTTGGTCCATTCTGGTTGCCGATAGGCTCCTATCAAGTCTACAATCGTGTCGGCTGTAACCGGCGCGGCGGGCGGGCCGGCCACCAGCGGACTAGCAGCCCGTAGCCCAGCGCCGCGACGGTGAGCAGCTCTCCCTCGTGGATAATGCCGGCCGCGTAGGCGGCGTCTTCTTGGGGATCAAGGAAGTGGCCGTCCTACACAATGAAGTGCAGGTCTCCGTGACGCACCCAGGTTTCAACGTGGCCTGGTGCATGGGCCATGAGGCGCTCATAGTTGGCAAAGGGGACCTGGGAATCATCGGTTGAATGGATGATCAGCGCCGGCCGGTCACCCAGATTCTGGATTTGCTGTTTGGGGGTGATATGGCGCTTGTCGAAGCCGTATTTGAAGCCGGTGTACAATCGGACAAACGGCCGCCACCCCACCCATCGCAAGGCCATAGACGACAATCGGGACGCCGCTATAGCTGTGGTTGCGCTTGATATAATCCACAACCGCCTGCACGTCCAGATACTCTTCATAACCGAGCGCGATCACTTCGCCCTCGCTTTCGCCGTGAACACGCATCTCTAGCAGAATAGAAGCGTACCCCTCATCGAGCAGCATTCGGGCATGGCCAAAAAAGGCGGTGACGGACGGGTTGTGGATGCCGGACAGGAAGATAATGACGGCTTTGGGCTGTTCGGCCGTTACTTCATAGGCAACGATCTGATAGACGTCGCTGCTCGTTGATTCCAGCCGATTGGGGTCAGGTCAAGCTCGGCCCCGGTCCATATCTGGTTAAAGGCTACGCTGCTGGTTGACCATGCCGCCTATGACCAGGAGCAGCAAGGCCAGAGCCAGCAATACTTTTCTGGTTCTGCTTGCGGATAGGGAAGGGGTATAGATAGCCCCGACCGCAGCACCGTCAAAGTAAAAGCGGATGGTTTGCAACTGCTCTGGCTGCCAGGCCGGATTGTCCGCCTGAAAAGCGGCCAGCGGCAGGCTGTAGCTTTGCAGCACGATTTCCTCCGGTTCCAGGGCGAGGGAAGCGGTTACGAGGATGGTCACCCGATGACGCCGGTGGCCAGGCTGCGCAGAGCGACCAGCCAGGCATTGTTTTGGTTATCAGTCATTGTGTTCATCGTGCATTTACCTCTCTACTTGATGGCCTCAAGCCGCTCATTTGAATAATTCTATGAGAATAATACCCAACTCCTAACGTAATGCGTAATAGGCTTTGTAGACGCACCTTACCTTTGATGCTTTACATCTCTGATAACCCGGGAGAAACAATGAACGAATGCCTTTGAAACCTAAATGGCAGCAGCAGCGCCGGGGGGTGCTTAGCCTGGCCTGACGCTCGACCCGGAGACGTATGATATTGCTGGGGGTGGGCTGAACGAGATGCTGGAACGGCCGTTGCGCGACGCCTATTATCGGGTCAACGATGCCGGGGTAGAGGCTTACTTTATTCACTATTATGGACTCGTG
Organism: Chloroflexota bacterium; assembly: GCA_046484685.1. Classification (GTDB taxonomy): domain Bacteria; phylum Chloroflexota; class Anaerolineae; order Promineifilales; family Promineifilaceae; genus SLGK01. The sequence goes on from JAWOIM010000289.1 coordinate 6,065, forward strand.
GCCAAGTAAGGAGATTTGGCATTCACTACGCCCTGTTTGTCTACTTTGTGCCGCTGATATTTAGCGGGATATTTATTGATTTGACCATTGACATCATGAAGGCCTATTAATCCCCATACTATGGGTTTTTCCACTTCTCTTTGAATTAATCAGATCAAGATGGCATCCAAATTAGCGACTCGAATAAGGGTACGATATAATTATAATACTTTGGTATGAATTAAACGTGAACAGGCTGTATAAAATTGGTTAAAACGAATCGACCTGGTTCTGTTGGCTTTTGCTTTGGTGGGCGGTAGTCACTCTGGCTAGGTCTGTGCCAACCGGACCTGCTGGCGGCCCAGAAACAGAGGTTGAAGCGTTACGGCCGTTATCTCAACCTGTTTTGGGCATATTCGGCCGTGACGACAGCAGTATCCCCCTTACCAACGTCGAAGCGTTTCGAACACGCTCTCCAGCAACTCGGCGTGTCCCACACCGCCACCATCTACAAGGAGTGTCCCGTTGACTGCACCGCCAAACGGTATTAATCCACAAACACGCCTTACCAAATCTACAAAAATTATACAAAATCCAGCAATACGCTTTTCTGCAAAAATTGTATTCGGGATAGTTCTAGTTGCATCGTTGCTGGTGACATACTACGAAAGTGATTTGATACTTGATTACTATACAAGTCAATCATTTGCACTTGCCTTTACTGAACTAAATATTTCGGCACACGGATTCGCCTTTTATATGATTACCTGGCGTGTAATTCGTATGCTTGTTTTTATCGGGGCTGCCTCGTTTATTTTTTCACGACGGTCAGATACACGTATCGGGATTGCTACAAGTTTGTGGTTACTGGTAATGGGTGTCACAAACTCAACAGCCTTAATCAGCGTCAATGTTTATCTACTAACAAAAACATCACAGGTATTAGCAGATAGCTCTGTCATTACATTGGAATATTTGGGCGCATTTGGGTCAATCTGGCTGACGTGGGCGGGTTGGACATTTATTATGGCCATATTGTTGATTTACCCAAATGGCAAGATCGAACCACGCTGGTCGTGGGCAATTATCATTTCCTGGATTTTCATCTCTAGTTTATGGTCAGTTCTACCACTTGATTCGCATTTTCACCCCTTGATGTGGAATTTTTACCTGCGGTCAGCAATTATCGCGGGGTTATGGATTGCACTTATCTATACCCTTACCTTACGCTACCGGCGCTACTTCACAAAAATTGAAAGACAGCAAGCAAAGTGGGTTTTCTACTGGGTTGTATTATATGCCATCACTTATTTTTCTTACATCATTATCCGTGAACTATTACAATCAACCCCACTAGATACCCCACATCTGATTTTGTCAGACGGTACTGGGATTATTATCGAAACCAGCGTCATTGGGACAGTCATAAGCATTGCGGTTTCCCTGTTTCGCTACCGTCTTTGGGATATTGATCTGGTCATTAATCGCTCGCTGGTTTATGGAGCAATTCTCACAATTTTATCTGTAATATTCTTTGCCGCATTGTTGGGATTGCAGTTAATTGGCTCGACAAACCCGCTACTAGCAGTAAGCATTTCGCTAGGTGCAACTGCCTTGTTATATCAACAAACAAAGAGGCATGTGCAAGATTTTGTAGATCATAGAATTTATGGCTTACGTATTGGTCTAAATGCAGTCAACCAGCTAAAGGATATATCAAAACCCCCTATAGAAACGATTGGTCAATTGACAGGGCATCAATTTGGCGGTTATGAATTGCTGGATTTACTCGGTAAGGGCGGTATGGGAACAGTATACAAAGCCTACCTAGCAGGTGAAACGTTGGCTATCAAAATCTTAAATACCGATATATCAATGGATGCCGATATGCGCCGCCGTTTTGAACGAGAAGCCGCCGTGGGTATGTCGCTACAGCATCCTAATATTGTCAATATAAAGAGAATTAGTGAACAAGATAACCATTATTATATGGTGATGGAATACATTGACGGACAAGATTTACGCCAATATATGAAGCAAAAAGGGGCGCTTGATGTTAAGACGGCAATCGCTATTATTACAGCCTTATGTGATGGATTAAAAGCTGCTCATCAGGCAAATTATGTACATCGTGACATCAAACCTGCTAATATTATGCTCCGCAAGGATGGATCGCCAGTATTGATGGACTTTGGCATTGCAAAATTACGTGATGGTCATACCGCAATCACCAAGACAGGTGCAATGGGGACGATTGATTATATGGCTCCAGAGCAGATCATCTCGGCTAAAGAGGTGGATGCACGCGCTGATATTTATGGATTGGCAGTAATGTTATATGAAATGCTGGCTGGTCATCCACCTTTTAAAGGGAGTGCGGCACAATTATTATTTGCCCATATCCAACAACCTGCCCCTTATCTACAAGAGGAGTTGCCAGACATACCGCTCCATATTGCGACTTCGATTATGCGCGCGATGTCAAAAGACCCCGATGACCGCCAGCAAACAGTAACAGCTTTTTCGGAATCACTCAGTTATTGATTGCTTTACGCCAGCCGCCCCCCTTCAACACCAAAACCTTATCCGCATCCTCTACACTGCTCAACCGATGGGTAATAATCAGCCGCGTAATGGGCAATTTGTCCAACGCCTGCTGAATCGCCCCTTCGCTGATTGCGTCCAAATGGCTCGTCGCCTCATCCAAAATAAGCAGAGACGGACGCGTCGCCAATGCCCGCGCTAACGCCAGCCGCTGCCGCTGCCCGCCAGAAAGGCCGCTTCCCCCTTCCCCCACCCGCGTCTCATACCCCATCGGCAAGCGCGTAATGTCTTCATGCAGAGCGGCTTGCCCGGCCGCCGCCATCACCTGACTTAGCGGCATGTCCGGCTGGTTCAGGGCGATGTTCTCCCGAATTGTGCCGCTGATGATAAAGGAATCTTGCAGCACCACCCCAATCGCCCACATCAGCCACATAACGCATGATAACG
>JAWOIM010000350.1:0-3230 GCA_046484685.1 Chloroflexota bacterium
AGCCAACAACTACCACGGATCGCACTATCAGTTTTGAGTTGAAAAGTGATGTGGCCATTTATGGGGGGTTTGTAGCCACCGAAACCCAGCGCCTGGAACGGGACTGGGAAACCAATATCACCGTGTTGAGTGGCGATATCGACAACAATGATATAACGGATCCCCACGGCGTCGTGACCGATACGGTTAACATTATAGGGGACAACAGTTACCATGTCGTTTTTGCCAATGACACCGGCGATACCACCGTTCTAGACGGCTTTACCATCACGGCCGGATCGGCCGACGGATCAAACCCGCACCGTCAAGGGGGCGGCGTTTATAACCAATCAGGGGATGCTACCTTGGCCAACCTTCTTTTTATTGGCAATCAAGCGACATCGTCTGGTGGTGGAATGTACATTCATTCCGGTAGTCCCAGCCTGACAAACATTATTTTTAACAACAATCGTGCGACAGACAATGATTGGGGAAGAGGGGGTGGCCTATTTATTCTGACCGGCAGTTCAACTTTGACCCATGTCCAGTTTATCAACAACCAGGCTAACCGGTCCGGCGGTGGCCTAGTTCTATTTCTGTCAGGCAGCAACCCGACCCTGACCCATGTTGTGTTTCATGGTAACCAGGCCATTCTTGGCAGTGGTGGGGGTATGTATAATGATAATGGGCAGTATACGCTGGTGGATGTACACTTTATCAACAACAGTGCCAACTGGGGGGGCGGATTATATGCAGGAGGCAGTTTCACAAATGGGAGCTCGGTTATGACAAATGTCACTTTTATTGGCAATCAGGCTGCTAATGGGGGGGGCGGCATGGCCAATTGGTGGCCAGACCACGTGCTGACCAATGTCATTTTCAGCGGTAATCGGGCAGGCAATTTTGGGGGGGCAATTTACAATAGCAGCAACATTATCCTGACCAACGTGACTTTCAGCGGCAATAAAACGGACGGGGAAGGAGGCGCTCTCTATAATGAAGGCCAGCAGATACTCCCCACCCCCTGGGCTGTTCCCCACACCCATACCGCTGATAGTGAAACGGAGACAAATCGACCCCACACAGCAGAACCGAGTTACCAAAGCACGCCCACCCCTACACCCCCGGCCGAGAGGGTTGACACAACCGGTAGCCATTCTACAAACCGGCAGACGGAAACGGCCGCTCAGACTTCCTCACCTATCCCCACCATGACACCTGTGACCAACGCCAACCCCGCTTACCCTGAACCGGGAAGAGCAAGCAGCGCCGGCATCAATACTACCAGCCCAATTTTGCAAAACGTCGTCTTTTGGAACAATGAAGACAGTAGTGGGGTGGGTACGGCCGCTTCTTCTCTGGTTAACGTGAATGGCGCTAATCCCATTATCCGCCACAGCCTGGTACATGGATGCAATCCTGACGGCGCGTGGGTGACGGCGTGTGGGACCAATGATGAGGGCAATCTGGCCGACACCGATCCCCTTTTCATTGACCCTCCCGACCCGGCCGCTGCTCCCACGATGGCCGGCAACCTGCGCTTGCAGCCCGCTTCTCCGGCTATCGATGTGGGCTTCAACAGCTACCTGCCACCTGATGTCACCACGGACTTAGACGGCAACCCGCGTATCATTGGCCCGGCCGTTGATTTAGGGGCTTATGAAAGCAACAACTACCTGCTCAACCCGCAGATTGAGGGGTTGGGAACCATTGACCTGCTGCCCGAAGCAGCGACCTATGAATGGGGTACTGTCATTACGGCTACGGCCGTCCCCCATCCCGGCTGGCATTTCATACAGTGGAGCGGGGTGATTAGCGGCACGCGCAACCCCATCACCTTTACCTTGACCGGCCATGCTGTGCTAACGGCTGCTTTTGCCAATATTCCACCCACGGCCGTTGCCGGCCCACCCCAAGCCGTAGAAATAAACCAGCCGGTTACGCTTGATGGGAGCGGCTCTAGTGACAGCGATCCTGACCAAACGCTGACCTATGGCTGGGCACAAACAGGGGGGCCAGGCGTAACGTTAAGTGATTCAACGGCCGTTAGCCCCACTTTTACTGCGCCTGCCGGCCGCACAATCCTCACCTTCACCTTAACCGTCAGCAACAGTTGGGGCACGCCCAGCTCGCCGGCTGAGGTGGGTATCACCGTGCAAGAACCGGGCTTAGCCGCCGCTTTGCACCCCAGTTCCGGCCTGGCCGGCGTGGGCACTCCCATTACCTATACCCTAACCATCACCAACAGCGGGGATCTGCTCTTGAGCGGGCTGAATGTAACGTCCACCCTGCCCCTTATATTTGACCTGCCTCCTACACTAGACCCTGGCATAGCAGCCGGCTATCAAGCAACCTACATCGTACAGGCAGATGATTTGCCCGGTCCCTTGGTCAATGCGGTGTGGCTTACGGCCGTTTCGCCGGCAGGCATACCGTTATTAGTAGAAATGACAGCGGTGGTTACTCTTACCCCAGCGCCTATTCAGCACACGCTCTATTTACCGCTGCTCCGTCGATAGCATTGCCGCAGCGCCAGGCCTCGCTGCGGGCGTAGGAGGGTTTAAGGCTTTTGTAATCCGGTGATTGGCTGTGAGGGCATTGTCGCCGGGCACAAGGAGAAAATCAATGAACAAGATAGACGTTAAAAGCATCATTCCCCTGATTAAAAACACTTTTTCAGAATGGAGCGAACACAAAGCTGCCCGGCTGGCTGCGGCGCTGGCCTATTACACCATCTTCTCCATTCCTCCTCTCTTAATCATTGCTGTTGCCATTGCCGGACAAGTTTTTGGGCAGGAGGCGGCCCAGGACCGGATCGTAGCCCAATTCAGCAGTCTGATCGGAGCCGATAGTGCTGAGGCGCTGCAGACGATGATTGCCAATGCGCGGCACCCCGGTGGGAGTGTCGCCGCCGCCGTTTTCGGCGTCATTATCTTGCTGTTTGGCGCATCCGGCGTTTTTGGCCAGTTGCAAGATGCGCTCAACACGATGTGGGAAGTAGCACCACGATCGGGCCGGGGCATCATGGGCGTGATCAAAGACCGCTTTTTTTCCTTCACCATGGTGCTTGGTGTTAGCTTCCTGCTGCTGGTATCGTTGCTTATCAGCGCTGCCTTAGCCACGGTAGGTGAGTTTATTGGCGACCTTCTTCCCAGCCTGACTATCCTGGCCCAGTTGATTAACCTGCTCATTTCGCTGGGTGCCGTCACCGTGGTCTTTGCCCTTATCTTCAAAGTGGTGCCCGATGTAGA
>JAWOIM010000423.1:0-11716 GCA_046484685.1 Chloroflexota bacterium
GCGTCGTCGGTGTTTTGGCCGAATCGCGCAGCGAGGCCGATTGGACCGTCTATATGCCCATGGATGAAGTCATTGGCCTGAACACCTGGGTGCTGGGCCGGCGCGTGGACCTGGATAAAGACGGCTATCACGGCCTGGTGGTTAAAGTGGGCGACGTGAAACAGGTGTTGGCCGTACACGACCAGATTACGACCCTGGGTTATCAGGCCCATTCGCCCCAATCCTTTGTGGAGGGGATCAACAGCTTTTACGTCATCTTGCAGGTGATATTTGGCGGCGTGGGGGCTATATCCCTGCTGGTGGCGGCCATCGGCATTGCCAACACCATGGCCATGGCCATCCTGGAGCGCACCCGCGAAATCGGCCTGATGAAAGCGGTCGGGGCCACCAACCGGGACGTGCTGAGCATCTTTCTGGGGGAAGCAGCCGGGATTGGTTTTTTGGGGGGAGTGGGCGGCATTTTTGTGGGCTGGAGCGTGGGGCAGGTGGTCAACGTGTTGGTTTTGGCCTATCTGGCTGGTCAGGCAGCCCAAACGGGTGGTCCGCCGCCGACCGTAGCTGTTTATACGCCGCTCTGGCTGCCGGTCTTTACCCTTATTTTTGCCACCATCATCGGCCTGCTATCCGGCCTTTATCCGGCCCTCAGCGCGGCCACGCTGGTGCCGGTCGTGGCCTTAAAGTATGAGTAGGGGCAACCCTTGTGGTTGCCCAATGGAGTAGGAGTTGAACATGGGCACAGCACACCATCGCTTGTCCTGAGTAACGCCGAAGGCACGAATGAAAATCTGTAGCGCAAACATCCCTGTTTGCGCGGTCAAGCAGGGATGCTTGACCTACATTGCCCCTACCGTTCGCTAATCTGCCGAATGGCGGCTAATAGCTGTTGACTTCCCCCCTGTTTCACCACAAATGCGTTGGCGCCCAGCGCCAGGGCCTCAGCTCGTGAAGCGCGATTATCATAGATGCTGTGAGCAATGACACGGCCGTTTCCTTGACTTACCTGTCTCATCAATTCCTGTGCGGCCGCTTCGGTCAATATAGCCGCATCGACCACAATTACGTCTGGTTGCAGCTCATGGTAAAGAGTGAGCAGGTCACTGCCACTGCTGGTGCTGCCTACGATATGGCAATCTGGCTCCAGGCTTAAATTCATCTGTAGTCCCTTGAGGACAGCGGGTCGTTTATCGGCTAAGAGGATTCTTATCATTTTTACGGTTTGCTTGTATTATTGTATGTAATAGACGTATGGGTGAAAAGCCTACGTCATACCCAATACTTTACTGTAGCAACCGGTTTTTTGCGTCCTGCTGCGGGCTTATTTGCGGGTAGGTCTTTAGACCGATGGCCGTTACGTACCTAAAGGCCAAGAGCAAGTTGGGTCTGTTTATTCACGAGTAGGGCAAGAGGTGAAGAGGATGACCATAAAAGTTTTACTGGTCGATGATCATGCGGTCGTGCGCCAGGGGCTGCGCATGTTCCTGTCGTTGGATGCCGAACTAGACATAGTGGGCGAAGCCGGTAATGGGGAGGAAGGGCTGGCGCTGGCCCGGCAGCTTCAGCCAGACGTGGTCCTGATGGACCTGTTGATGCCGGGCCTGGATGGCATTGCGGCCACAGCCGTTATCCGCCGCGAACTCCCCGAAACCGAAGTCATTGCCCTCACCAGCGTTTTGGAGGACCGCTTGGTAGTGGATGCCATCCGGGCCGGAGCCACCGGCTATTTGCTTAAAGATACCAATGCCGACGATCTGTGCCAGGCGATTAAAGCGGCCGCCGCCGGTCAGGTTCAGCTATCACCCCAGGCCGCCGCCCGCCTCATGCGCGAAGTACGCATCCCCGATAGCCCCGAGACGCTGACCGGCCGCGAAACGGAGGTGCTGCGCCTGGTAGCGAAGGGGCAGGCGAACAAGGAGATTGCCGCCACCCTCTCTATCACCGAAAAGACGGTGAAGACCCACGTTAGCAACATCCTGGACAAACTGAATGTGGCCAGCCGCACTCAGGCCGCTTTGTATGCGGTTCGCATTGGGCTGGTTTCGACTGAACCGTGAAAAGTGGAAAGTAAAAAGTGGAAAGTGGAAAGTCAGAAGCTCACTCCTCACTTCTTACTTTTTACTTCTTACTTCTTACTTAATCCTCTATGAACCAATCACTCCAAGAATCTGTCGTCGCGCAGTGGCGCAACCCTCACCGGCGGGCCTGGTTGGGCGCTCTGCTGGCGCTGGCACTTTTGCTGCCGCTGTGGGTGCAGGCCAGCCGCTGGTATGAGAGCCGCCTGCTGGCCGAAGAACGCTCGCGCTTAGTGCTCGAATCTTCTCTCTATGCCAACGCCATCTCCTCGGCCGTTAACCGGCGCACGGCCCTCATGCGCGGCCTGCACGCTTTTGTGGAAGCCGAATTGTTTGAAGAGGCGTTTGCGGCTGAATTTGCCGTCTTTGCCAACCGGTTACAGTTGAGTGCAGCCGGCATCCATAATATTGCCGTGGCCCCGGATGGCATCGTGCGCTATGTTTACCCACCCAACCCGGATAATCTGGCCGTTATCGGGTATGAACCGCTGCTTGATCCCCGGCCGGCAGTGCAACAGGATGTGCAGCGGGCTATTGACAGCCAGCAGGTCGTTTTAAGCGGGCCGCACGAACTGCTGCAAGGAGGGGAAGGCCTCATTGCTCGCCAGGCTGTGTTTTACGAAGGGCGCTACTGGGGACTGCTCAACATCGCTTTTGATCTGCCGCCGCTGCTGGAGGAAAGCGGCTTGACCGATCTGCCTAACAGCAGTAATTTTCTGCTGCGTGATGGAGCTAACGGCAGCATCATTTTCACTGTTGGCCAAATGGCTGAAGCAGAACCGGTGCGGCAGCCAATTCCACTGCCGGATGGAGAATGGGAATTGTTGGCCGCTCCCAGCGCAGGCTGGGCGGCGTTGATACGGCCGTCTCTCCAACTCTTTCAAGGCACAGGGCTGATTATACTTTTGCTGCTGAGCGGGCTGACCTACCTGGTACTCAGTCGTCAGGCCAGCCTGGAAGAGGGCATCCGCAGCCGCACCCAAGAGCTGGCCCAAGTAAACGCCCAATTACAGCAAGAGCTGGCGCAGCGGGCGCAGGACCGTCAGGTTTTGGAGCAGCGGGTGGCCGAGCGCACGCGCGAGCTGACGACTCTGCTGGACATGTCGCAGCAGATGGCTTCTGTGTTGGAACACCGGCCGTTACTCACCATCATCCTCAACCAGCTGCAAACCCTGGTAGACTATACCGAAGCCACCATTTCTGTGCGCCGGGAAGATGTTTACCTCATTCTTGACTACCGGGGCAGTTTTGCCAGCGAACGGATTGTGGGTCTGGAGACCAAACCGGCGCAGGCTCCGCTTCTTTTTCAAATGATTGAGCAAGGTCAGAGCTTGCTGATTGCTGACATTGCGGAGGCCACGCCGCTTGCTAAAGAATTTCGCACATCTGCGCCAGACAACTTGGAAGAGTTGGTGGATAGAGTGCGCTCCTTTCTGGCCGTGCCCCTCATGGTCAAGCAGGATGTGGTCGGCTTTTTGGGCATGTCTCACCGCCGGCCCTATTATTACACCAGTCGCGATGTGGAGATGGTAACGGCCGTAGCCAACCAGGCCGCCATCGCCATTGAAAATGCCCGGCTGTACGAACAGGCCCAACAACTGGCCGCTCTGCAAGAGCGGCAGCGCCTGGCCCGCGAACTGCATGATTCTGTCTCTCAGGCCCTCTACGGCATTGCTCTGGGGGCACGGACGGCCCGCACGCTGCTGGGACGTCAGGAAGCCGCCGAACAATTACCGGCCCTCTTGACCGACCCGTTGGATTACGTACTTTCTCTGGCTGAAGCGGGCCTGGCCGAAATGCGGGCCTTGATTTTTGAACTGCGTCCCGAATCGCTGGCAACGGAGGGGCTGATGACGGCGCTGAGCAAACAAACGGCCGCTTTGCAAGCCCGGCACCATCTGACCATTGAAACCGATCTGGCCTCAGAGCCGGACCTGCCCTTGAACACCAAAGAAGCCCTTTACCGGGTAGCCCAAGAAGCATTGAACAATGTGGTCAAACATGCTCGCGCCCAAACGGTAACCGTTAAGCTGTGGTGTGAGGAAACGGCCGCGGCCACAGAATCAGAGTCGGCCGTTTATCTCGAGATTCAAGACGATGGCGTCGGCTTCGACCCGGCCGGCCCCTTTCCCGGTCACCTGGGGCTGCACTCTATGCGTGAGCGGGTGGAACGGCTGGGCGGCGAGCTGCGCTTAGAAAGTGCGCCGGGCGCAGGCACGCGGCTGTGGGTGCGGATCGGTAATCGGTAATTGACAAGGTGTGAGTGTCAAATGAGTTGAAGAAAGGGGAAAAATAATTAATTGTTGAATTGTTGAATTTGTGAATTGTTAATGAAACGCATTCATTGACAAATCGGTTATCAGCATTCAATGCTTATGTTATTACGGTGAAGGCAGGTTAAGCGGATTGGCCTAATCCCCAAGATTGGCATAATATGGGCATAACGATATGAGTACAATTTCGTAATTCGTAATTCGTAATTCATAATTTTCTTAGGGGTGTACAATGGCCATGTCTGGTATTATGATACTATTAGTTGTCTGTGGTTTTGTGGGCCTGGCTGCCGGGTTGGTAGCCGTGGTTGTCTATTTGAACAATAAGGAATGATTGATTTATGAAAGAAGTGGTGATTGTTAACGCCGTACGCACGCCGATCGGCCGTTATGGCGGTGCTTTGTCGGCGGTACGGCCGGATGATATGGCGGCCCTGGTCATTAAAGAAGTCGTAGCCCGCAGCGGCATCGACCCGTCCCTCATCGAAGAAGTTTATTTGGGCTGCGCCAACCAGGCGGGCGAAGACAACCGCAATGTGGCCCGGATGGCCACCCTGCTGGCCGGACTGCCCCACACGGTGGCCTCAGTTACCCTCAACCGGCTCTGCGCCAGCGGCCTCAATGCGGTCAATATGGCCGCCCGCGCCATCAAATGTGGCGAAGGGGAGGTCTATATTGCCGGCGGTGTAGAAAGCATGACCCGCGCTCCCTATTCCGTGCCCAAGAATTCCCGAGCCTGGGGCCCGCCGGGCAACATCACCGGCTGGGACACTACTCTGGGCTGGCGCTATCCCAACGCCCAAATGGAGGCGCTTTTTCCTCTGGAAGCAATGGGAGAAACGGCCGAAAATATCTACGATCTGAGCTGTGCCGGCGAGCTAAACGGCGGCGAAATTAGCCGCGAAGCACAAGATGCTTTTGCTCTGGAAAGCCAGCGGCGGGCCTGTGCAGCCATTAACAACGGCCGTTTTCAGTCCGAAATCGTCCCCGTGGCTATTCCCCAACGCAAAGGGGACCCCCTTGTGGTCGATACCGATGAACATCCCCGCATCCGCCCCGGTGACAACGGCTACGTGCTGGACACCAGCCTGGACCTTTTGGCCAGGCTGCGCCCCGCCTTCCGCCGGGGAGGATCCGTCACCGCCGGTAATTCCAGCGGTCTCAACGACGGCGCCTGTGCCGTCCTGGTCATGTCGGCCGACAAAGCGGCCGACCTGGGGCTAACCCCCTTAGCCCGCTGGGTCGGCTCGGCCGCAGCCGGGGTAGACCCGCGTACGATGGGCCTCGGCCCCGTGCCCGCCACACGCAAGGTGTTGGCTCGCACCAATCTCACTCTCGACGAGATGAGCCTGATTGAACTAAATGAAGCCTTTGCGGTACAATCATTGGCTGTTATGGGTGAACTGGGTCTCGATCCGGCCATCACCAACGTCAACGGCGGGGCCATTGCCCTGGGCCATCCGCTTGGCTGTTCTGGCGCTCGCATTTTGACCACCCTGATTTACGAAATGCAGCGTCGGGCCGCGGCTGGCGAGTCGATGCGCTACGGCCTGGCCACTCTCTGTGTCGGTGTCGGCCAGGGTGAAGCGACGATTATTGAGCGAATCTAAAGGAAAATAATATGAAAATAAAACTTTTCCAACCTATTTTTTATGGCTGTTTGAGTCTGCTTTTACTGGTTGGCTGTAGCCGGCCTGAGGAACCAACGCCCGAACCCAGCCCTGTCTCCCCTACCCCCACAACCGAAGTAGCCACCGGCCCTGCCCGCGCCGTGGCCGAGGTGGAGAGCGTTCTGGTCAATATGGGCGACACCTTTCCTATGGATGTAGACGTCATTGCTCGCGGCGTTTTGCCCGATGGCTGCACCGACATTGAGACCATCACCCAGGCCCAAGAGGGCACTGAGTTCCTCATCACCATCACCACGCTGCGCCAACCGGACGATCTTTGCTCCCAGGCCCAGGTTCCCTTCGAGGAGACAATTGCCCTTGACGTGTTAGATTTGCCGGCCGGCAGCTACCGCGTCACGGTCAACGGCAATACCGTCTCCTTCACCCTCAGCCAGGACAATGTGGCCGCCGCCGAGCCGGAACCTACCCCCATCCCCGAAGGAGAAACGGTGATTATCGGCCGTATCTGGCATGATGAATGTTTCGTCTACGCCGACGACCTGCTGGGCGAGATCCCCCCTCCGTCTGAGGGCTGTATGGAGATAGAGGATGATCAGTTTCAGGCAGACGGCGTCATGGATAGTGATGAACCGGGACTGGCCGGCATTGTGATTACGCTCAGTCAGGGAGCCTGCCCCGGCACAGAGCTGACCACCACCGTAACCGATGACAACGGCGAATACAGCTTTCCCGAACTGACGGCCGGTACCTACTGTGTTGCCGTGGATGAACTGGCTGTGGCTAACAGCGAACTGCTGCTGCCCGGTCGCTGGAGCTTCCCCGCCGGCGGTACGGCCGAAGCAGAGGTCAGCGTCAGCGCCGGAGAAATAAGCAGCGGCCTCAATTTTGGCTGGGATTATGACTTTTTGCCCTTGCCCGAAGTCGATCCGGAAACCTGCTTCAACAGCATCGAATTCATCGACGATGTGTCTATTCCCGACGATACTGAATTTCCGCCAGGGGCTGAATTTACCAAAGCGTGGCAAATTCGTAACAACGGCACCTGCGTCTGGACGGAAGAATACAGTCTGGTCAACGTGGGCGGTGATGGCCTCATTGTGCCCGAAAGCATCACGCTGACACACGCCGTAGCCCCTGGGGAAACGATTGAACTATCGGTCGAGGTAATCACTCCTGATGAGGGGGGAACCTATCGCGAAAATTGGCAAATTGCCGACGCCGCCGGCCAGCCGTTTGGTATTAACGGCGCTATTGAAGACGCTTTCTGGCTGCAAGTTGTGGTGGATGAAACGGCCGAGCCCACACCACCAACCGGTGGCACCAGCGAGGGCACCATCGGCGGTATTGTTTGGCGCGATGTTTGCACCTTTACCGCCGCCGGCGATCCCGGCGCCGGCTGTGTAGAAACGGAAGAAGGCAGCGGCATCTTCCGGGCCGATGGCACTCTGAACTTTAACGAACAGGGGATCAGCGGCGTGACCGTCTATCTTATTGGCGGGGCCTGCCCGGCCAACCGTCTGCCCGTTGCCGAAGATGCGGCGGAAACGGCCGTGACCGATGAGCGAGGTATCTACCGCTTCTTTGATATGGCCCCCGCTGCTTACTGCGTTTACATTGATGCCTTTGGCGAAGACAACGTCGACCTGCTCATTCCCGGTGACTGGACCTACCCTGCCTATGGCACCGGCCGCGTGGGCATCAACCTCAGCCCCGGCCAGGAGGTGTTGACGGTGGACTTTGGCTGGGAGGATCGGTAATCAGTGTTCAGTATCTGATTGACTGACAAAAGTTATCTAACCACAGAGAACACGGAGAGCGCAGAGAAAAATAAAGGAGAAATCTCTGCGTCTTCTGCGCTCTCTGCGGTAAAAAATGAGATGTGTCAGTCTACCAGGTTCAGTATTCAGTCAATGGTTGGTAGGGGCTGGCCTTGTGCCTGCCCTATCCTACAGTAATCTGTAATCGGTGAGGAAGTGGTGAAATATGACTCAAGCAATTACGGTTAGATTGCGTGATGAATTATATGAACAACTGGAACAAACGGCCGAATTATCACAGCAGTCGATTGATCTCATCATAGAGCAAAGCCGATATTTTGATGCTGCGTAAAGGGTATGCGGCCGTTTTGCTCAGACGACGCGGATATGCGGTTCCCTCGCCAGATGATCTGCCGGCTGTCCAGTGAACTGGGCAATACGAAAGCTGCGGCCACACCCAACAGAATAAGGTGGGAGGTATTCTATGAGAAGATGGAACGGCTGGGGGGATATGACGACCGACTATCCCTTGCCGGACAATGCGGGCGAATTTTTGAGCGAGCGGGTGGGGCCGGGGACGCCGCCACAGGATGCCGCCCTGGCCGATGTGGTGGCCTCCGTGCCCGCGTCACGGCTGCCCGACCATCCGCTGCTTAAGACCGACCCGGCCGAACGGCTGCGCCATGCGCGGGGCCAGAGCTTGCCCGATTGGGTGGCGCTGCGCAGCGGCCGTATCCCTGCCTTTCCCGACGCCGTGGCCCACCCCGTTACGGCTGCCGAAGTACAAGAACTGATCCAGTTTAGCCAGGAAGTGGGGGCGCAGCTCATCCCCTATGGCGGCGGCACAAGTGTCGTGGGCCACATAAACGTGGGCCACATAAACGTGGGCCACATAAATGTGGGCCACATAAATCCGTCCGGCGACGGGCCGCCCGTTCTCACCGTCAACTTGCAGCGGCTCAACCGGCTGCTCCGTTTTGACCCCACCAACCAGTTGGCCACCTTTGGCGCAGGCGTCATGGGGCCAGACCTGGAAGCCCAACTGCGGGCGCGTGGCCACACGCTGGGCCATTTTCCCCAATCCTTTGAATTCTCGACGCTGGGCGGTTGGGTGGCCACCCGCTCCAGCGGGCAGCAGTCGTTGCGGTACGGCCGTATCGAGGACCTCTTTGCCGGCGGCAGCATGACCACCCCCCTGGGCATACTCGACATGCCCCCTTTCCCCGCTTCGGCCGCCGGTCCCGACCTGCGCCAACTGGTTTTGGGCAGCGAAGGACGGCTGGGCATTATCACCGAAGCCACCCTGCGCGTCACGCCCCTACCCGAACGAGAAGATTTCCACGCCGTTTTCTTCCCCGACTTTGAGAGTGGGCAAACGGCGGTGCGTACCATTGTCCAGGCGCGGCTGCCTCTCTCTATGATGCGGCTGAGTACGGCCGTCGAAACCACTACCACCCTGGCCCTGGCCGGCCACGAACGGCTTATCGGCCTGCTGGAGCAGATGCTCTATCTGCGTGGCATCAGCGAAGGCAAATGTTTGCTGATGATGGGCTTTACCGGCAGCAGCGACCAGGTGAAACAGACGCGCAGCGCGGCTCTTTCCATTACCGGCACCTACGGCGGCATTCATGTGGGGCGGCAGTTTGGGCGACAGTGGCACAACGGCCGTTTTCGTACCCCCTACTTGCGTAACAGCCTGTGGGAAGCAGGCTACGCCGTCGACACGCTGGAAACGGCCACCAACTGGAGCAGCGTGCCGATTATGATCAGCGCCATCGAGAGCGCCATTCACAACGCCCTGGCTCCCTTCGACGAAAAAGCCCACATTTTCACCCATCTCTCCCACGTCTACCGGCAGGGGGCCAGCATCTACACCACCTATATCTTTCGCCTGGCGGCCGACGCTGACGAAACCCTGGCCCGTTGGCAGGCCATGAAAACGGCCGCCAGCCAGGTCATCACAGGCCAGGGTATGGACCATACTGGTATGGGCCATAAAGGTACCATCAGCCACCAGCACGGCGTCGGCACCGACCACGCCCCCTATCTGGCGGTCGAAAAAGGAGAACTGGGCATTGCCGCCCTTGATGCTTTATGTAAACAATTTGACCCGGCGGGGGTGATGAATCCGGGGAAACTTATTTAAACGTAAAACGGAAAACGTGAAACGTGAAACGTGATGCGTGAGAACTTGAGTCGTCATGTTTTACGCTTCACGCCCTTAACTTATGGACCTGACACAACAACAGTGGGACCTCATCATCATTGGCGGCGGTATTACCGGGGCCGGTATTCTGCGCGAGGCGGCGCGGGCCGGGCTGCGCGTGCTGCTGTTGGAGCAGAAAGATTTTGCCTGGGGTACCTCCAGCCGATCCTCCAAACTGGTGCATGGCGGCCTGCGCTATCTGAAAGAGGGGCAAATTGGGCTGACCTACGCCTCCGTCAAAGAGCGGCAGCAGCTTCTCAGCCAGGCTCCGGGGCTGGTGGAGCCGCTCGGTTTTTTGCTGGCCGCCTACCGCAGCGACAAACATGGCCGCTGGCTTTACCGGGCCGGGCTGACCGTCTATGACCTGCTGGCGCTGCAATGGAGCCATCGCTATTACGAGCCGCGTGATTTTCGTATGCTGTCCCCCCACCTCTCTACTGAAGGGTTAAAGGGCGGCTTTCATTACGGCGACGCCCAGACCGATGACGCCCGGCTGGTCCTGCGCGTCATTGAGGAGGCGGTGGCCGACGGGGCCACTGCCTGCAACTACCGGGCCGTTACCCACCTGCGCCGCGACGATTCCGGCCGGGTCATTGGCGTCACCGTTACCAATGAAGCGGGCACAGAAACGGCCGCTTTAGAGGCCCACCTGGTGATCAACGCCACCGGCGCCTGGGCCGACCGGCTGCACCCCCAGGCGGATGTGCATATACGGCCGTTGCGCGGCAGCCATCTCATCTTCCCCGACTGGCGGCTGCCTATGGCCCAGGCCATTACCTTTTTGCACCCGCTGGACGGCCGTTCCGTCTTTATTTTCCCCTGGGAAGGGGTAACGCTGGTGGGCACGACCGACGTCGACCACAGCGGCGATCTCAACCAGGAGCCGGCCATTACCCCCGACGAAGTGGCCTACCTGATGGCTGCCGTTGATTCCCAATTTCCTGGCCTGAACCTGTCGCTCGACGACGTGATCAGCAGCTTTGCCGGCGTGCGCCCTGTCCTGGGCACGGGCAAGGCCAACCCGTCGGACGAGTCGCGGGACCACGTGGTCTGGCAGGAGCCGGGGCTGATTACCGTCACCGGCGGCAAGCTGACCACTTACCGCCTGATTGCCCTGGACGCGCTGCAAACGGCCGTTTCTGACCTGCCCCCCACGGTAGCCAAAGCCCTGCAACAGCTAGATACCGAGGCGCCCATGTTGTCCCCTGCTCCCCCGCTGCGGGAGCTGCCTGCCACGCCCACGCCGCTGGAAGAGATGGCCTTACGCCGTTTGGCCGGCTGGTATGGGGAGAAAACGGCCGATCTGCTCCGCACCGCCACCCGTGATGACCTGCAGCCGATTTCTAACAGCCCTTACCTTTGGGCCGAACTGCGCTGGGCGGCCCGGCACGGTCAGGTGGTCCATCTGGACGACTTGCTGCTGCGTCGGGTGCGGATAGGGCTGCTGCTGCCCGAAGGTGGCCGCCGCTGGCTGCCTCGCATTCGCGCCGTCTGCCAGCCGGAATTGGGCTGGGAGGATGCCCGCTGGCAAGAAGAAGAAGCGCGCTATCTGGCTTTATGGCAGCGCCATTACAGCCTGCCCGCCCGCGCCCTTATTCCCGACTGGCGCCAGCATTTGGCCGCAGCCCAGGCCCAGCGCCAGGCCGCTGCGCCCACCCCTTACGCCTCTTATCGTACGGCCGGCTGGCTGCTGCTGGCCGCGGCCGTTCTGCTCTTCTTTTACTGGCGCCGGCACGACACTGCATAACTTTATGAAGTCTTCAGGATTTTAGAGCTTGCC
>JAWOIM010000471.1:0-5244 GCA_046484685.1 Chloroflexota bacterium
CCACTTAAAGTGACTCTGGCCTGGTCTGATGCGGCCGGGGCTGTTGGAGCCAACCCGGCCCTGGTCAATGATTTGGACCTGACGGTTGTCAATGGTGTCAACACCTACCTGGGCAATGTGTTCAGCAGCGGCTGGTCTACGACCGGCGGTACACCCGACACGCTGAATAACCTGGAAAATGTGTATATTCAGAATCCGGGCGGTGGTGCTACTATCATTATTGATGCCACCAACATTGCCGGGGATGGAGTTCCGGGCAATGGCGATCCGACTGACCAGAATTTTGCCTTGATTTGCTCGAACTGTGCCTTGTTCCCGGACTTTACCCTGACGGCCGTTCCTTCAAGCCAGAGCGTCTGTGTGCCTGACAATGCTGCTTTTGACATTACCGTCGGCCAGATTCTTGGGTTTGACGATCCGGTGACGCTGTCAGTTGCCGGCCAGCCGGTCGGGACCACGGCCGATTTCAGCATCAATCCGGTGACGCCGCCTGGGGACAGCATACTGACTATTGGCAATATGGCGGCCGCGACCGCCGGCAGTTATGCCCTGGAAATTACCGGTACGGCGCCCACCAGTACCCACAGTACAACGGTGAATCTGAATGTATTCACCCAGGTACCGGGTGCGCCTGGGCTGCTATCACCGCCCAATGGGGCCACTAATGTTGGCTTGCAGCCAACCCTGACCTGGGACACGGTCACGCAAGGAGAAAACTATACGGTTGAAGTAGCAACTGATGCAGCCTTTACCAACATTGTGGAGAGCGCTGCCGTCAGCGGTAACAGTTACACCACAACCGGTTTGAATTCCAGTGCAGTCTATTATTGGCGAGTACGGGTGGCTAATAGTTGTGGTGAGGGGGCTTATTCGACCGTATTCACCTTTAGCACCGAAGCCCTACCGGGCGATTGTGGTCCGGGTACGGTACCGAATGTTCTGTTTAGTGATGACTTCGAAACGGGCGCACCCGGCTGGAGCAGCGGCGGCCTGGAAGATACCTGGGCGCTTTCCGACGTTCGCTCAAACAGTGGCCAATATGCTTATCATGCTGAAAATCTGAGCATTGTTAGCGATCAGCGGCTCGTTTCCCCTCCCATTGACCTGCCTGTTGACGATGAGACGTTGACCTTGCAATTCTACAATTACCAGCATATGGAGTCGCGCGCAGCCGGTGGTTGTTGGGATGGCGGTATCTTGGAAATTACGACGGATGCCGGTGGAAGCTGGACACAAATGCCTTCTTCTACGCTCTTGACCGATCCCTACGATGGGCCAATCGGCTCTGGCTATAGCAATCCGCTGACGGGTCTGGATGCCTGGTGTGGTGAACCGCAAGATTGGTTGAATTCGGTGGTAGACATTGATGCCTATGCCGGGGAGACGGTGCAGTTCCGCTTCCGGTTGGGGACCGACTCGCTGATTGGTCGCGAGGGTTGGTATATTGATGATGTGAAAGTGCAAAGTTGTGAGGCTACTTACAACGCTATGTTGACGCCTGCTTCTGACGTGACGGTGCCGGCGGGCGCAACGGCCGTTCATGAATTCACCCTGGCCAACATTGGCCTGGATGATGTGTATGACCTGGCCCTAAGCGGCGCAGATTGGGACACGGCACTGCAAACCGGCAGCCCGTTAACTGTGTCGGCCGGTATGACGGCCACCATTGCCGTAGTCGTGGAGACACCGTTACTGATAGGCAGCGACAGCTTCACGCTGACCGTGACCTCCCAGGGCGATCCGACGCTGATGTTAACAGCGGTGGGGACAACCCACACGGAAGCAGATGCCGGCCTGGTGGTGAGTGAGGATAGTGAACTATGGGGCACAACGGGTATGACCGTGACCCATACCCTGGTTGTAACCAATACCGGTGAATTGGCCGACATCTTCACGATAGAATTGCCGGCCGGTTATGAATGGGATACCTGGACTGACCAGCCGGATACTGGCTTGTTGGCCCCCGGCGAAAGTGCAACGGTGCTGGTTCATGTAGTGATCGGCAGCGGCACGGCCGATATGGCCACTGTGCGCCTGCGCTCTACGATAGATACGGCCGTTTACGCCGATGTGGTGCTAACTACCCGCACCAATCTGGTCTATCTGCCACTTATCGTGCGCGACTAATCAGATGTAAACGGGGTCACAGATGAACACTGCGTTTATCTGTGACCCCGGCCGGTCAAACCACCACCTACCTCCTCGATTATGCCCGTTCCGGTCAGCGCATTCTGTTTGAGGATGGACCGGCCGGTAGAATGGCGCTACTATCAGCGCGACGGCAATCCTGCGCCAGACTACCAACAGCGACCCCGAAATAACCCCGGCCTGGGCCTGCCCGCCCGATGGGGCCGTCCTCATCGGGGCCAAAGGGCCGGTGACCAACCTGGGCTGCGGCGATATTTATGACTGGTCGACGAGATTGTGTCGCTGATAGCAGCATCTTCCAGGAAGCAACGAGAGATGCTTTAGTGACATCCGGGACCATGCCCCCAATTTACTTCCCGGCCAAAATATGGGACAATGGGCGCTATGAGCGACGCACCCCGGGAAACCCAAGCTCCCCAAGCGGCCACGGCCGACATTGCGGCCCAGCTTGATGAAAGCGCACCCCACGTTATAGGGCAAATTCAGCGTATTGTTGACCATCTGGGGGCAGAGGTTGCTTACGGCTTCCTGGACAAAACCAAACAATGCCTGGCCGAGGGGGGCGTCCTGACCCACGATGGCAAACGCAAACGCACGGCCGGCGGCACTTTTTTCTTCCTGGTGCGCGGTGGCGTCACGGCCGAACAGCACCAGATCATCTGGCCCCAACACCAACTGCCCGGCCATCTGCGACCGCGGCGAAGCAAGCCGCCACGTCTATCCCCAGAGGCGTGCCCAAAGCGCCGGAGTCCCCGGTCGTTTACCTGGTCTTCATTGCCCGCCAGCAGTGGCCCCTTGCAAGCAGTGGCCACTTGCAAGCAGTGGGAAAAGGTGGCTGAGGCGCTGGCAGCCGATGAGAATGACCGTCTGGTTGTCACGGGCTACCGGGTGCTGGATAAAGAAACGGAGGCAATTGTGGTTTTGGGGCAATCGGTTACGACGACCAGTCAGCAGGGGAAACGGCCGTAGCCGGTTGGGGTCAGCGTGATAGAGTAATTGAAGAAAATTATTTTACAAAAACAAGGAGCATTTTTCATGATTGCCGTTATGAATCGCATCCCCGTCCACCCGGACCACCGCGAAGCGTTTGAAGCTCGCTTTTCTGACCGCGCCGCGCTGGTAGACGGCATGGAGGGCTTTGTCGCTTTTCGCCTGCTTCGCCCTACCGAAGACGATGATCCGTATATCGTCATGACATTTTGGGAAACCAAAGACCATTTCGAGGCGTGGACCCAATCGGCTGAATTCAAAGAGGGACACGCCCGCGTCGGTCGCCTACCCAAAGACGCCTTCCGCGGCCACCCCAAAATTGAAGTGATGGAGATTATTCAGGAGGCAGTCGCCGGCAGTGTGCTTGACCAGGTTGGATGAGCTAAATCTGGGCTATCCAGGCGGGCAGGGCAGTGACAACGGCCGTTTACGCCATCCTGGCCGAAAGCAGAGAACCATCCATATGGCCGCTGTTGGTTACATTTAAGCAGCGGCCTGGCGTATAATCGGCGCAATGAAACAGATCAACGTGACTGCGACTGCTGGCATCAACTTTCTGGCTGATGCCGGCTTAAATCTCTTTGCTGTCCTGGACTGTTCTGCCTTGCCGGAGGCTATTACCACCCCCATGCTTGCCTCCGGCGTGCCGTTGAGTGATTACCGGCGGCTACTGCTGCTGGGTCACGGCGGGCGGCGGCTGTGGACGGCGCTGCAAAAATGGGGCTGGCAAACGGCCGATCCCGTTGACCATTACAGTACGCAAATAACCCACCAATTTATCCGCCACTACCTGGGCGATCCGCCCACCTGCTGGCTCTACCCCAACGCCCCTTACCTGGTTCCTTTGCAGCAGTTGGGCGCGTGGGCCGGTTGGAGCTACCCGTCGCCGCTGGGGCAGGGCATTCACCCTGAATTCGGCGTCTGGTTCGCCTATCGCACCGCCTTTTTGACAACGGCCGAACTGCCGCTGTGCGTTGAACCAGAACGGCCGTCACCCTGCGCCAGTTGCCTGGCAAAGCCGTGCATCGCCACCTGTCCGGTGGAAGCGGTGCAAATGGATCGCTTTGATATGGACGGCTGCGCCCACTACCGGCTGCGTACCCAATCCCCTTGCGTCGACCGCTGCCTGGCACGGCTGGCCTGTCCCGTTTCTCCCGAACATCGCTATACCCTGGCACAAATCCAGTACCATTACCGCCATTCGTTGGCCACTTTGCGTGACTGGTACGACCAGACAGTATAGCTACGCTCTTTGTCACCCTGCTAATCATTCTCAGCTTAGCCTGGTGTGGGCACGAGGTCAATTGCCTGGCAGAAGCTAACTAAAGGGTCTGGGGTTTGCATCCTGTCTACTTTATGGCACAAATCCCGCAACAACTCGTTAAGCAATTTGCCATTAGGGAGTAAGCTGAGTATTATACTATCATTACTCCTTAACTTGTTGTTAGCGATGGTGTGACTTCATGAACTTTGTTGGCCGTGATCTCGAACTTGGCTTGCTCAATGAGGTGTACCGGCGGCGTGGCGCCCAGTTCCTCATTCTGTACGGACGCCGCCGTGTCGGTAAAACACGACTCATTACCCATTGGAGTGGGGGGATCGACGATCCCGTCTTTTACTGGATGGCCAGCCAAACCTCGGCTGCTAATCAACTGCGCGGCTTCTCACAAGCCTTATTTCAATCTCTCAATCCGGGGGCCAGGATTGAACCTACCTTTAGCTACACCTCCTGGGATGCGGCTTTCGCTGAAATGGCCCGGGCTGCGGCTAATAAACGCCTGGTTGTCATTCTGGATGAGTTTACCTACGTTATGCAGGCCGACTCAGAAGTGCCCAGCCTGATTCAGCGGGCCTGGGATCATCAACTAAAAAATAGCAACGTCTTCCTCATTCTCACCGGCTCTCTAGCCGGCATTATCCAGCGCACGGCTTTAGACTACCAGGCACCCCTCTACGGCCGGGCCACGGCCCGGTTGAAGTTGCAGCCCTTATCCTTCGGTGCGCTGGCCGACATGCTGCCCCAATACAACACGGAGCAGCGCGTGGCTGTATATACGATCACCGGCGGTATCCCGGCCTACGTGGAACTGTTTAGCGACCAGCTCA
>JAWOIM010000474.1:0-4291 GCA_046484685.1 Chloroflexota bacterium
TTTTATAGATAATCTCTGATACGGATTTGGTCGTTAATTTCGCCTTTGTCTGGGTCCCAGATGATCATGGTACGGCTGCGGTTGATCTCAAATTTCTCGCGCTCGTCTGCCGGGGCATGGTGGACGGTGGGAATCCAATATAAAGGTATAGATAGGATACGGCCGTCTGTTAGTATTTTAGGACTCATATCTTAACCCATTATACCATTATCTGGCAGCACGATTGGAAATCTCGGCTACTCACTCACTTTCCACTTCTTACTTTCTACTTCTTACTTGCCACCTATTATTTGCTACAACTGCCCCGTCCCACCCCAAGCGGCTAACATTTGCTGGTAGGTCGGGTCGTCATAACGGTTGAGAACAAAGGCGGGCGCGTAGGGGGGCAGACTACCACCGGCGATGTGGGCTGCCAGCAGTTCGCCGGCAGCGCAGGCGGCCATCAGGCCAAAGCCGGAGAGGGCACCGATGATATAAGCTCCGGCGATGGGCAAGGGAGCGATAAGCGGCCGATTTTCGGCCGTTTTTGTATAGTAGCCCCCGTCCACATAAACAGGGGGCAGCCGCTCAAAGTAAGCGGCCAATGCCGGAATCATGGTAGCCATACCGCGCAGAGCCACTTCGGGGAAAAAGGGATCATCCGGCAGAGGGAAAACGGGGGTCAGGGGCCGGGTATGGTAAGGCCAGAGAATAAGAATCTGGTCACTCCCTTCAGGGCGGCAGTGGACGCTGGCCGGCAGCCGGTCGAGCAGCCAGCTTGTCTCCGGGTCTTCGGCCAGGAAGGCCCGCTCCTCGTCCGACCAGGGCAGCTTTTGGTCGTCTTCCCAGATAAGCAGCGGGGCCGTATGAGGTAACACACCCAGGTGGTCCTTAAATGACAGTTTCAGGTGCAGTTCAGAAAAGATAGGCAGGTCCAGCCCCAGCAGGGCGGCCACCTCGTTGACCAGGGGACCGGCCGCATTGACAAAAATAGGGCAGTCAATGGTCTGGCCCTGGTTGAGCTGAACGTGGTGGATTCGGCCGTTTTTCACCCCCACCCCCATCACCCGCGCCTCGACAAAACGAATCCCGGCCGCCCGCGCCTCTTCCAGCATATAGCTCCCCAACTGCTGGCCGCTAAACCAGCCGCAGCGTCGGGCGTGCAGAACGGCCGTTGTCTGCGCTGACAGGTAGGGAAAGTGGCGCCGAATCAGGGCCGGGTCTAGCAGCAGGTCCGCCCCGTCAGGCTGGCCGCTGTAGCCTGCGGCGGCCAGCGGTTGGTAAGGGGGATCGGTTGGTTGGCCAGTGTGGATTCTAAGGGGACCGGCTCCTTGAGAAACGGCCGTTTCCCCCTGCTGCTTCATAATGTCGATCTGGGTGGGATTAGCTGTAGCATACACATACCCGCGCCGGTTGAGCAAAAAACGATTGTCGCTGGCGTCAGCCAACCGTTCCAGCAGGTCAATGCTGCGATTCATCAGGGCTACCATGGCCCCATCCGGCCCCGGCCACCAGTTACGATAGGCTTCGGTCGATTTGTCACTGGTCAGCGTCAGCGGCGGCCGTTCGTCCACCAGAACGACGTTGGTTATGCCTTGCTCGACGGCCAAAAAATAAGCGGCCGTTATACCGGCAATGCCTGCGCCACAAATAACGATATCAGCCTGAGTTGAGATCATAGGACATTTCCTAATCTGAT
Source organism: Chloroflexota bacterium (assembly GCA_046484685.1). Classification (GTDB taxonomy): domain Bacteria; phylum Chloroflexota; class Anaerolineae; order Promineifilales; family Promineifilaceae; genus SLGK01. Next base: position 1,679 of record JAWOIM010000474.1, read on the forward strand.
AATGATTACCCGTACATCCAGCCAGAAATTGGCCAGCGCCACGCTTTGTCGCGTAATGTGCAAATAGGGAGCCAAATGGGTGCGCAGTTCAGAAAGCTGTTTGCGTAAGTTAGCAGCGGCCTGAGCAGGGTCACTTTCCGGCCAGAAGAAGGCAGCTAACTCCTCACGGGAAAACGGCCGTGCTACCCCCGCCAGATAAGCCACCATTGTATAGTCAATGCCAGGTGAGTTTAATCCATTTCAACACAGAATTCAATCTGGGAAAGGGACAAAATTAGATGACAGGGAAGCATTGTTCGATTTTTTTGCGCCAACAGACAGATGTGTCCAGACAATGCTCGACATGGCTGATGCTGACCCTGTCGGAGTCAGGTAGCTGGTTTTATCCGGTCCGGTCACCCGCCAGCCAATGGCTGGCCTGGTCGCTGTCCGGCGACCAACTGCCGGTCTGGGCCACGGTTGATTGCCTGCTGACCGGTGGCGCCCCACCCAATTGTTATAGCGACCTGTACCTGTTTGACCTGACTCGTATTGCTGAGGAAGGATACGCCACGGCCACACGCCTGACCGACAGTCAGTTAGCTTACGATCAGGTAACGGGGCTGCACTGGTTTAGGCGTTGATAAACGGCGTTTGTTAAACACAGGCCATTTGATTCGCTTTCTGGCTTCAAATCTATTGCACATTTTTGTGCGAAAATGCATAATCTCCTCACTATCTCTTTGAATTTCCCTGCGCACGCATACGATGGCTGCGCTGCAAAGTCAGAGACCTTATATACGAGCAAGAGAATTTTATACAAGGAGAATAATTATGTCTGGAGTAATAGGGGGTGCGGTTGTCGGATTCCTGGCCTGGTTTTTCCTGCGCTACGTTCTCAGCGGCTTCTACACCGTCAACCAGAACGAACGCGCTGTAAAAACCAGTTTTGGACGGGCTCAACGTCTGGGCAATCGCACCACGCATGACGATCCCATATTGTTGGAATATCTGCCCGAAAAAGACCAGGAGCGGTACGTATATCCCCTGGTACGCGTTATTCAGCCAGGTGGCCCCTATTTCCGCTGGCCCTGGGAGCGTGTTCACAAAGTTCGGGTGGATACACAAACTATGAATATGGCCCAAGACCTGGAAGATCCGACCGCCAATCGAAATGGCACGGTTCTCGAAGCGGTTACCAAAGACCAATTGAATGTTGGCCTGACGGGACAGATACGTTTTCGCGCTTCTGAACGCAACATCTACGCTTATCTTTTTGGGGTGAAAAGCCCAGTTGTTCATGTTATGGGTTATTTTGTGGCCCTGCTGCGCGAAAGAATTGCCAACTTTGAAGCCCCCAATAGTGACGATGAGCAAATTGTTAATCTGGCTGACGGCGCGTTGGGCGGCATTTCCATTAATGATTTGCGCAAGAACTTGAGCATGGTCAACGATTACATGGAACAAGAATGCCTTTCGGCCGAATCTCGCTACGGCATCGTTTTAGACGCCTCTCTTATTACCGGTATTGATCCCCCGCAAGAAGTAGACTCTGCTCTGGCCGCAATCAATACAGCGCATAATCAGGTCTCCTCAGACATCAGCCTGGCACAAGCGTCCGCAGATCAGAAAATTGTTCAATCCAAAAGAGCCGTAGAGATTGAAACCTTCAAAGCCGAAGCCGAGGTGGAGCCTTTGGTCCAACTGGCCACCCAACTGCGCGTCCTCAAGGAAAGCGGTGGTACATCCCTGCAAACCTATATCCGCAATGTCAAGTTACGCCTGTATCAGCAAGCCCGCACGGTTATCCTGGAGGAGAAAAAATAATGGATCTCGGCGCAAATATTATCGGTTTCTTTTCAACCGCTATCGTTGTCTTTTTTGTTTTCCTCATTGGCGAGCCAATTGTTCGTGGTTTGTTGAGAATGTTTGGCGTATACGCCATTGTTGAGGAGGGTACCTGCCATGTGTACGTGTTATTTGGCAAGGTTATTGCCACAATCCGAGAACCAGGGCTGAATTTTCTTTGGCTACACTTGGGCTGGAGGGCATTGATTGTCAACTGGTTTGGCAAACGCCATGTTTTGGACATGCGGATCGATCAGCAATACCTCCGCAGCTTGCCGGTTAATTCGGAAGAGGGCGCGCCGATGGGGATCGGTGTCTGGTATGAGATGTTCATCAGCGATCCGGTCGCTTTTTTGTTCCGCAATACTGACCCCAAAGGCTCTTTGGCCGCCAATGTCAGCAGCGCTACGGTGCGGATGTTGAGCAATATGCCTCTGGATAGCATGTTGGAAACGCGCCATGTGATGAGCCGGGCGGTGCGGGGAGAAGTGTCGCCTAAATCCCATGAGTGGGGGTACAAATTAGGTTCGATTTATATCCGCAAGGTGCATTTCCGTGATGTGGGCATGATCCGCCAAATTGAGGAAAAGGTGGTGAACCGGTTACGCCAGGTTACATCGGCGATTCGCCAGGATGGGGACAACCGGGTAAATATTATCACCAGCCGGGCGGAAAAGACGGCCGCAGTAGAGTTTGCTCGTGCCGATGCTGTGCGCCCTGAAATTGTCGGCGCGGCTTTGCGGAAAATTAGCGAAGATGGCGAAGTAGCGAATGCGCTGTTTGAGA
>JAWOIM010000575.1:0-5027 GCA_046484685.1 Chloroflexota bacterium
CGCTATTTTAAGCGTGCCCAACAGCAGACCGGGTTGACAGGTAATAATTTGTTGATCTTGCTGGAAAGCCGCCTGGACAATGTGATTTACCGTTTGGGTATTGGCAGTTCGCGTGCACAGGCGCGTCAGTTGGTGCAGCATGGCCATGTTATGTTAAACGGCCGTAAAACCAACATTCCATCAGCCCTGGTGTCGCCCGGTGACGTTATTTCTATTCGTCCTGAAAGTGGGCGCAAAACCTATTTTAAGAACTTACGGCAAGAGTTTGACGACCGTCATGTGCCGCGCTGGCTGGCGGTAAACCCGTCTGATCTGTCGGCTCGGGTTGTTGCTTTGCCGACCCGTGAGGATATCGATACCACACTGAACGAACAGTTGGTTGTTGAGTATTACTCCCGCTAAGTGTGTTAGGCTAATTCCAGATCAAATACAATTGTCTCTTGGTAGCATATTGTATTGATCTGGAATTGGCTCCTGGTTGTTTGGCCTACTTGCTGAAAAAGCAGCAGGCCATCAAGAAACAGCCTTAGTCAACAAGACGAAAAAAAAGAGGGAGGTTTAGACATTGACTATTAGTAATCTTGTTCTACCTAAAATTGAAAGCACGGCAATGTCCCAGGAATACGGCCGTTTTATTATCGGTCCCCTGGAACGTGGCTATGGTACAACCGTAGGTAACTCGCTGCGACGGGTGCTGCTGGCTTCATTACCTGGAGCCGCCATCACTTCTGTGCGCGTCACCGACGTGCCGCATGAGTTCTCGGCCATACCCAACGTGCGCGAAGATATGATGCAGCTCATTTTGCATCTCAAACAGCTACGACTTACATTACATGACACCGATATGGCCCGACTGCGCCTGGAGGTGCACGGAGCCGGCACTGTTACCGCAGCCGACATTCAAACTCCGCCAGAAGTAGATATTATCAACCCCGACCTGTATTTATTTACGGTCGATGCTGATGATGCCTTCCTGGAAATTGAAATGACGGCCGAAACAGGGCGTGGTTATTCCCCGGCCGAAGAACGCGGTCGGCTGCCCATTGGTGAATTACCGATAGACGCTATCTTTAGCCCTATTCGGCGTGTCGGGTATGAAGTGGAAAAGACCCGGGTGGGTTTGGTATCTGATTATGATAGAGTGATCATGCAAATTTGGACTGATGGCACCATGAAACCAGAAGATGCCCTGGCCAAATCAGCCCAGATTATGACCCAATACCTGCGTCCGTTGGCCGGTGTGACTGAAGAAACCTTCATTGAAGTTGAAGAAGAAGAAGAAGAAGAAACCATCCCCAACGAGGTGTACGATACGCCTATCGAACATCTGGATTTGAGCGTGCGCGTTTTCAACTCCTTGAAACGAACCGGCATTACCAAAGTTGGTGAGATGTTAGAGATGCTAGATCGTGGCGAAGAAACGATGCTGGCCATTCGTAACTTTGGTGAAAAGTCGCTAGAAGAGCTAAAGACACAACTGAAAGTCAAAGGCTTTTTGGATGATGAAGAAGAGGTCAAGGCCAAAGCCTGAGACAATAATTAGATTTATAGATTATAAAAACTGAGAGGATAATACAATGCGTCATAGAGTTCACGGCCGTAAACTGGGACGCGATTCAGCCCACCGCCGCTCTCTGATAAAAAATCAGATTGCCGATCTGTATTGCAACGGGCAAATCACGACAACATTGGCCAAAGCCCGCACCGTTCGCCCTGTGGCAGAACGGCTTATTACCGTAGCCAAGCGCGGTCTGGCTGCTGATGATAAAGCCCAAGAAGTGCATGCCCGCCGTACCATAGCGGCCCGGTTGCCCCGTACCCGCTCCTTTGAAGATGAACAAGGGTATTATGTAGAGGTTGATGTCATTCGGCAGTTATTTGATGAAGTTGCCCCCCGCTACACGGACCGCCCTGGTGGCTATACGCGCATTCTCAAACTGGGTAAACGCCCCGGTGACAATGCAGACATGGCCATCTTGATGTTAGTAGAAGAAAGTTAAGGTGTTGTCCGCCCCATAACTGGTAGAGATTGGCCCAATTTTCAAGATTGGGCCAATCTGGAAAGAGAGCGGGCTAATTTTGACACAAAAGTACCGCGCCCTGATTGAATATGATGGCACAGCCTACTATGGCTTCCAGCGTCAACGTGAAGAATACGTCACTATTCAGGGTGAGTTAGAAAAAGTTTTAGGCCACCTGGCCCGACAGCCGGTCACGGTAATTGGATCGGGTAGAACCGACAGCGGTGTGCACGCTACGGGTCAGGTCGTTAGTTTTACCATTAATTGGCAGCATGGCACAAAGGCGTTACAGCGTGCCCTCAATGCCAATTTGCCCGCCGATATTGCAGTTTTACAATTAGAAACAGCCGCCGCAGAGTTTCATCCTCGCTTTGATGCCCGGCGTCGGGCCTACGTATACCACATTTATAATGCCCCGGTACGCAGTCCCGTCAGACGCCTTTATAGCTGGCACGTATCGCGCCCGCTTGATCTGATGGTTATGAATGAGGCTGCGGCCTGCCTGGTAGGGACGCATGATTTTGCCACCTTTGGACAGCCCCCACAGGGTGACAACAGTGTGCGCCATGTTTTTCGGGCAGAATGGCAGCAAGAGGGGCAGATGCTCTTATTTCATATTGAAGCGACCGCCTTTTTGTATCGCATGGTACGCAGTCTGGTAGGTAGTCTAAAATTGGTGGGGGATGGGAGCTGGCAGGTGGCTGATTTTGTGGCGGCGTTTAGTTCGGGTGACCGCCGACGCTCAGGTACGGTAGCTCCGGCTGCCGGGCTGTATCTGGTTTCGGTTTGGTATGATTAAATCAGATGGAATGGATAACATTCCATTGTTGGGAGAATATAGTATGAAGAAGACGTATGTGACAAAAGCAGCAGATGTAGAGCGTAGCTGGCATGTCGTAGACGTAGAAGGACAAACGTTGGGACGCGTTGCTTCCCAAATTGCGGCCTTGCTGCGTGGTAAACATAAGCCGATTTACAGCCCGGCTGTTGATTGTGGTGATTATGTGGTTGTGATTAATGCCGAAAAAATCAGAGTGTCGGGCCGGCGGATGGACCAGAAGATTTATTATCGTCACTCTGGTTATCCAGGTGGTTTGAAACAGATTTCGCTGCGGGATCAGTTGGCAAAGCGGCCGGAGCGGGTTATTGAATCAGCCGTTCGTGGGATGCTGCCTAAGAATCCTTTGGGTCGCAAGATGTTCAAAAAACTAAAAATTTATGCAGGTTCAGAGCATCCCCATCATGCGCAGCAGCCGGAGTTACTGGAACTGTAGGAGATAATTTATGGCAGAAGAACAAGTACGTTATTATGAAGGAATTGGCCGCCGTAAACGGTCTAGCGCCCGGGTACGTATTTACCCTGGCCAAAGTGAAGGGATTTTTACCGTGAATGGTAAAGATGTCAAAGAGTTTTTCCCTCGTTTTGGGGATTACCTGACGCTGGTAGGTCCGCTGACTGATGCCAACATGGAAAATATGGACGTGACGGTTCTGGTAGAAGGTGGTGGCGTGTCTGGTCAGACGGGCGCAGTGCGCCTGGGGCTGGCACGGGCTTTGGTTAAATATGATGAGAATTTGCGTGGTGTGCTGCGTGAAAATGATCATCTGACCCGTGATGGCCGCATCAAGGAACGCAAGAAGCCGGGTCTGAAACGGGCACGTAAGGCGCCGACATACACCAAGCGTTAACCCTTTCGTTCGTTTGGACGTTATCTAGTAGTGCGTAGTGTGTAGTGCGTAGCGAGAAGGTGTTACGCACTACACCCTACGCACTATTTTCTTTCCACCTATGACAATTACAATTGTGGGCCTGGGGCCGGGCAACGGCCGTTTACTCACACGAGCTGCCTGGGATATTCTCTCAACAGCCCCGCTTGTCTATTTGCGTACCGGCCGCCATCCGGCGGCAGCCGACTTGCCGGCCACAGTAACCTGCCACACGTTTGATCACCTGTACGAAACGGCCGATTCTTTCGCCACCGTCTATCAAACCATTATTCAAGATCTGCTGCAGCAGGCCAGGCAGACAGACATCATTTACGCCGTGCCCGGCCACCCCTTTGTAGGCGAAGCTACGGTTACCGGTCTGCTAGCAGCAGCCGGTGAAGCAGGCATCCCTATTACCATTATAGATGGCCTCAGCTTTGTAGAGCCAACATTGGCGGCCGCTCAGGTGGATGCCCTTGATGGCCTCCAGATTTTTGATGCCCTTGATCTGGTCAATTACCATTATCCCCCGCTCAATCCCGACTGTCCGCTGCTTTTAGGGCAGGTTTATAGCCGCCTGATTGCCGGCGACCTGAAACTGGCCTTGATGGCCATTTACCCCGATGATCACCCCGTACAATTGATCCATGCCGCCGCCACAGCAGAGCAGCGGGTCGAGCTGCTGCCCTTATATGCTGTTGATCGCAGCCAGCATATTGATCATCTGACCAGTCTTTACCTACCGCCGCTGCCCCAGGTGTCTGGGTTGAGCAGCCTGGCCGAAACGGTGGCCGTTTTGCGCAGCCCGGAAGGCTGCCCCTGGGACCGGGAACAGACGCCCCAGAGCATGCGCTCTGGCTTGCTGGAAGAGGCGGTTGAGGTGCTAACGGCGCTGGATGAAGATGACCCGAACGCGCTGTGCGAGGAATTGGGGGACTTGCTGCTGCATATTGTGATGCAGGCCCAAATGGCTGCTGAAGAAGAAACGTTTAAACTGACCGATGTGGTAGCCGGTATAGAGGCCAAATTAAAACGTCGCCATCCCCACGTGTGGGGAGACTGGCAGGTGTCGGGTACGGGCGAGGTGCTGAAAAACTGGGAGCAGATTAAGCAGGCGGAAAAGGGAGAGGAACGGCCGTTCTCTCTCCTGGATAATGTACCAGCCCTGCTGCCGGCCCTGGCCCAATCCCAAAAAATTCAGCACAAGGTGGGCAAAATCGGCTTTGACTGGCCGGATATGGGCGGGGTATGGGATAAGCTGATGGAGGAGATTGGCGAACTGCAAGCGGCTGCGTCGCC